>JBKPOL010000326.1:0-15485 GCA_046733075.1 Pseudomonadota bacterium
CCTGAAAGTTGCGTCGCATCGCCGGCATCATTTGCGCTCGGTCCAGCTCTGCGCGTCCCAGACGGGAGCACCGCGCAAGTCCTGCGCGTTCTTGTCGTTGAAGCCCGCGGCCTGCGGCTTGCCGCCGCTCTTTTCGTACGCCGCCTTGTCGAGCGCCGCCGTCTGCGCGAACGCGCCTTTGACCTGGGTCCATGCGAGCGGCTTCGGGATCAGCTTGCCGTCGACCATGTACTTCGATGTCTCGAGCAGCGCTGCCGCATCGCCTTCGGTGGGCCAGACCCACCCGCGCTTGAACAGCACGTCGTCCTCGACGACCTTGGCGCCGAGCTCGGGGGGCAGCTCCCAGTACTTGCGCGCAAGCTCGGACACTTCACCGGGCTTCGTCCCGGACAGCTTTGCAACCGCGTCCTGCTGGGCAAGCACGAAAGCGGTGACGATCGCCGGATCGCTCTGGATCAGTTTCGGGCTGCCGATCCAGAACGAGCGATGCAGGTAATAACCGTCCGGATAAAAAGCGGACTTCTTGACGGAAGGCAGCAGGATGCCCGCACCCTCGCCTGCCGGTCCGTTGTAATGGGCTTCCGAGTAGCCGAACGAGTTCATGATGCCGACGGTGCCGATCTCCGCATTGGCCTTGAGAAACGCCGGATAGATGAGGACGGCAGCGTCCATGCCGGTTGGAATCGTCGCGGCCTGCGCCTGGGTGGGCGTGTTGACGACCGTGATGTTGAACGCCTTCGGGTCCGCATTGCCGAGCTCGTAGCGCAGCATCTGGGACAGCACGTTGTAGGGATCGCCGCCAAGCAGCGCGCCGACCGTCTTGCCCTTCAGGTCGCCGATGTTGCGTATCGGCGAGTCCTTGCGTGTCGCGAGCACGAAGCGGAAATGGCCTTCGCCGACCGTGATGATCTGCACCGGCTGATTCTGCGCAATCAAGCGGACGATGGGCGTATTGCCCCACATTCCAAAGTCGAGGTTGCCGGAGACGAACGCCTCGACCATCGGCAGCGCCGACGGGTAGTCGCGATAGTCGACGGTGAGGTCGTAACCCGCGTCCGCGGCGAAGCGCTCGAACGTCTTGTTGTTCAGCATGTACGCGGTGACCGGCGAATTGCCCGCTGCCCACGGCTGCCGACCTACGGACACCTTGAGCTGCTTGCGGCTCTGGCCGCGGGCAATCGCAGGCACGGCAAGCGCAAGCGACGCCGCGCCGGTCGTCACGATAAAACGCCTGCGCGATGCGCCGCTCCCGTTCTTCTCGATGCTCATGCTCTTCCTCCGTGGTTATGTGGGTCAGGTGACGGTCGCGCGGTACGCTTCGTCACGAATCAGGCTCCAGATATGCTGGCAAAGGGATTGAAACCGCGGCAGCGCGCGCGTTGCATCGCCGCGCGGACGCGCGAGGTCGACGTCGATCACCGCCTTCAATCGTCCCGGATGCGTCGTCATCACGGCCACGCGATCGGCAAGGAACACGGCTTCGTCGATCGCATGCGTGATGAACACGACGGTGCGGCGCTCCGTGGCCGGCCGATCCTGGCCCCAGATGCGAAGCAATTCGTCCTGCAGGATGAGACGCGTCTGCGCGTCGAGCGCGGCGAGCGGTTCATCCATCAACAGCACCTCGGGCTCGTTCGCCATCAGGCGCGCAAGCGCAACGCGCTGACGCATGCCGCCTGAGAGCTGGTGCGGATACTTCGTTTCCGCGCCGCCGAGGCCGACGAGATCGACGTAGCTCCGCACACGCTTCTGTCGTGCCGTCGCGTCGAGCCCCGCGCCCGCCGGCCCGTGCCGCAATCCGAATTCGACGTTGCCCCAGACCGTATGCCAAGGGAACAGCGCGTAATCCTGGAACATGACGCCCCGATCCGGACCGGGGCCGCGAATGGATCGCCCGTCGATCGTGACGCTTCCCGTCGTCGGCTGTTCGAGTCCGGCGAGGACGTTCAGAACGGTCGTCTTGCCGCAACCCGATGGCCCGACGACGACGAGGAACTCGCCCTGCCGGACGTCGAGCGTGAAATCGGAGACCGCGACAGTCGCCGTCGCGCCGGTATCGAAGCGCTTGCCGACACTGTCGAGACGAAGCTTGACCGCTTGCGCGGAGAGCGCATCCGTCGCGTGCCGATCACGCATCCGCGCACCCGTCATCGCGGCAGCCATGGCATCAGCAGCCGCATGCCGAAGCGGATCAGCCGATCGAGCACCAGCGCGACCAGACCGACGGCGATCATGCACACGACGATCCGGTTGAGCTCGATGCTGTAGGCGTAATAGACGAACATCATCTGGCCGATGCCGCCCGTCGCGCCGCCGCCCGCCTTGGCGCCGACCGCGAGCTCCGCCGCCACGATGGCCGTCCACGCAACACCCATGCCGATACGCAAACCCACGCCGATCGCGGGCAACGCCGCCGGCACGATTACCGTGCGCAACGTCTTCAGCCTGCCGAGCCCCATCGTTGCGGCAGCGCGCAGCAATGTCGGATCGACGCGCTTCGCACCCGCGATCGTATTGATGGCGATGGGAAAGAACGCGGCATACGCAACGATCATCACCGCAGCGGCGGTGCCCGTGCCGAGCCAGAGGATCGCGAGCGGAAGAATGGCGATTGCCGCGATCGGCCGGAAGCTTTCCACGAGCGGATCGACATTGCGTTCGATGGCGCGCCACGCGCCCATCGCGAGACCGAGCGGAATTGCAATGAGCGATGCGACGGCAAATCCCGCGAACACGCGGCCAAGACTTTGCGTGATTCCCGAGAACAAGTCTCCGGATGCGATGAGTGCAGCCGCCGCGCCGACCACGCGCGTGGGCACCGGCGTCCGCACGTTGCCGCCCATCATGCCCCAGACTTGCCACAGGACGAGCAGCGCGAGCGGCAGCAGCAATCCTCGCCAGGGCCATGCGTGTCCCGGCGTTCGATCAGCGGGGACTCGCAGGTCGGGAAGCGCCGCGGCGCTCATGCGTCCGCCCTCGTCTCGACAGCCCACGGCGTGAATCGCGTTGCGAGTGCACGCACTGCGCGGTCCGAGATATACCCGAGCAAACCGATGACCGCGATGAACGACATCACTTGCGGCGTCATCAGCAGCTCGCGATACCACTCGACCGCATAGCCGAGTCCGCTGGGCGCGCCGATGAGCTCTGCCGCGACGACCGCCGTCCACGACGACGCCAGTCCCAGGCGCAGCGCCACGAGCAGCGAGGGCAGCGTCGCTGGAACAACGACGCGGGTAATGATCGTCCGATACGAGACACCCATCGTTCGTGCCGCGTCGATGAGTCGCCGATCGACGCTGCGAACGCCCGCAACGGTGCCGAGCACGATCGGGAAGAATGCGGTGTACGTCATGATGAAGACGGGGAGCGCGTTGCCTATCCCGAAGATGAAGAGCGCAAGGGGAATCCAGGCGATCCCCGAAATTGGACGAAGCATTTCGATCGTCGGATCGACAACGGCGTCGAGCGTGCGTGACAGCCCCATCAGCAGGCCGAGCGGAACCGCGAGGGCCGACGCGAGAGTCACGCTGATGAGCATGCGTCCGAAGCTGATTCCGGCGTGCACGAACAGCTCCATGTCGCGCACGAGATCGACGAGCGCATCGATGACTGCGAGTGGCGAAGGCAGCAGCGCAACGTTGCCCGTCCAACGGGCGACAAGCGCCCACACGACGATGAACGCGGCCATCGTGCGGAGATAGACGAGCGGCGTCGGAAGCCTTGCGCCCGTCTTCGTGGTCATGCCGTCCTCACCGCCGAATTCCGGGGCGGCCCGACGTGCATCGCGGGCGGCGCGCGCCTGCCGCAATCAAAGCGACTCGCCTGTACGCACGATCGACTCGCCGCCTTCGCCAAGCAGCTCGCCCCATGTGCGAAGACCCGAGCACACGTCGATCATCGTTCCGAACAGACGCGCGGCCGCGGCGTCGAGGTCCTCGTCTCCGGCCAATACGTCGCTTGCGTCGAAGTCGATCTGCGTCGCGAGCCGCGCGGCGGTTCCCGGCCGCCCGCTGATCTTCACGGTTGGTGCGATCGTGCTGCAGTAGCTGTTGCCGGCACCCGTCGTGAACAACACGAGCTGTGCGCCGGCGGCGACGAACGCGGTCATCGATTCCGGCGAAAAGCCGGGCGCATCCATCACGTAGAGTCCCGGTGCCTTCGGTCGCTCGGCGATGGACAGCAGGCCTGCAACCGGACGTGAACCTCCCTTGGCAATGGCGCCGAGCGACTTCTCCTCGATCGAGCTCAAGCCGCCGCGAATGTTTTCGGCGCCCGGATTGCTGCCGGTGAGGTCGACGCCGGTTGCGGCGATCGCCGCTTCGCGTCGATGCACCGCCTGGATAATCGCTTCGGCCACGTCGCGCGCCCCTCGTCGCGCCAGCAGATGCTCGGCGCCGAGCCACTCGACGGTCTCGCCGAACATGGCGGTCCCGCCCGCATCGAGGACACGATCGACGACTTTGCCGACGAGAGGATTGGCGACGATGCCCGATGTCGCATCCGAGTGACCACACTCAGCAGCGACGATGAGCGCTGCAATCGGCGCAGCCTCCCGCACCTGGCGCGATGCATTCCGTGCAAGCGTCGCCGCAATCCGTACGCCCTGGGTCCCCAGCTCGAGCGCGTCCTCGTCCACATCGTCGAGCGCGAGCGCTGCGACCGGCTTGCCCGCGCGCTCGATGGCCGTGGCGATCGCATCCGTGGTTGGGCGGTCGGCGCCGATCACGAGTGTTGCGGCGACATTCGCGTTGCTGGCGATGCCGACGAGCTGCGCGCGATGCACGTCGTGGTCGTGTCCATATTGCCCTCGCCCATACGGCGAGGCCACGAGGACGCAATGCCGAACTGCACGCGCAACCCGCTCCGCCGTGCGCGCGACGAGGCCGTTCACCCCGAGCACGAGAACGTGGTTGCGGATGCCGTAGCGCCCGTCGGTTCGACGGTAGCCTGCGAATGTTCGACCGTCGCCGGTCAACGCTCCTCCAGGGACTGCATCGCCCGATGCGCTCGGGGACGGCTTCGTGTATGTTAGCGCTTACATGTTAGCGCTCGCACAAACGGCGTGTCAACGTGGGTGAACGCGTAACCGCGCCCGCGGCCCGCGCGAGAACCACCCGCGCACATCCTGCGCAGATTCGCGCCGGCCGGCCGCGGCTCCTCGATGTCGCCCGCGCCGCGGGCGTGTCGACAATGACCGTCGTGCGCGTGCTGCGCGACCCCGCGAAGGTCGCGCTCGCAACGCGTGCACGCGTCGAGCAGGTTCTCGCCGAAACCGGTTATACGCCGGATCTGCTCGCGCGCGGCCTCGCATCGAGCCGCACGGGAATGGTGGCAGCGATCATTCCGGTGCTCACCAACTCGCTCATCGCCGAGATCGTGCAGGGCCTGACGGATGCGCTCGCGCCCGCGGGCGTGCACCTGCTGCTCGGTGTCAGCGGCTTCTCGGCCGTCGAGGAGGAAACCCTCGTTCGCGCTTTCCTGTCGCGGCGCGTAGAGGGGATCTACCTGACGGGAATGATTCACACCGCCGAGACTGCCCGGATGCTCAGGCGCGCCGGCATCCCCGTCGTCGAGGGCGGAAATCTGGGCGGGGAGCCGATCGATATGGCGGTCGGGTACGACAACGTCGGCGCGGCGCGGGCCGTTACGCGCCACCTAATCGGGAAAGGCTACGCGTCGATTGGCTATATTGGGGCCCACCCTCACGACAACGACCGCGCACGGGACCGCCGGCGCGGCTACGAGGCGGCGCTGGAAGCGGCGAAACGCACGGTCGACGCATCGCTTTGCGTCGAAACGACGCTCGACATCGATGCCGGCGCGCGCGCCATGGCAACGCTGCTCACGCGCCGACCCCGCATTCGCGCGGTGTTCTGCTCGGCCGACGCACTCGCCGTCGGTGCGCTGTACGAATGTCAGCGCCGCGGTCTGCGGATACCCCAGCGGATCGCCATCGCGGGCTTCGACGACATTCCGATCGCGGCGCAGGTCGTTCCATCGCTCAGCACGCTCCGTGTGCCGCGCTACGAGCTCGGTCACCGTGCCGGCACGATGATCTGCGATCGCCTTGCGGGCAGGACGTTGCAGGAGCGCATCGTCGACACCGGTTATCGGCTCGTTCCACGCGCAAGCGCTTGAAAGATTTCAAAGTGGCGTGCAACGCGCTGCGCGGCCCGTGACCCTCACGCACTCAGGCGCGGTGCGCGCGAACGGCGTCCTCGTTCCAGGCCAGACCGACGCCCGGCACATCGGGAATGACGAGCCGACCTTCGCGAACCTCGAATGGCCGCGTCAAAATCGGATCCGCCCAGTCCTGCCACTCGAGCCAATGCGCCGTTTCCGTTGCGCGCATCACGTGTGCAGCGACCTCCGGATACAGATGCGTGGACATCGGCACGCCGGCGGCGCCGGCGATCGCCGCTGCGCGCATCCATCCCGTCACCCCGCCGATCCGCATGAAATCGGGCATGACGAAGTCGCAGGCGCGCATCTCGAGCGCGCGGTGAAGATCCTGCGGACCGTAGAAATTCTCACCGATCTGGATCGGCGTATCGAGCTCGGCCGCGAGCTGCGCATGACCCGCGAAGTTATCGTAGACGAGCGGCTCCTCGATCCATTCGAGTCCGAAATGGTCGATAGCATGGCAGCGGTGCAGCGCCTCGCCGAGGTGCAGCCCCTGATTGAAGTCGACCATCAACCGCACATCGTCGCCCACGGACGAACGTACGGCCTCCAGGGTCGCGATGTCGTCGGCGAGCCGCGCGCGACCGAGCCGCAGCTTCAATCCGGAGAATTCGCCTTCGTCCCGCAACTCGATTGCCTCGGCCGCAACTGCCGCTGGCTCGTGCAGCCACAACCCGTTGCTGTTGTACGCGGGCACGGCGCCAAGGGACCCCCCGAGCAATTCACAGAGCGGTAGCCCGGCCGCCTGCGCGCGCGCATCCCAAGCGGCCATGTCGAGTCCGGACACCGCGATCATCGACATTCCCTGGTAGCCGACGAAGTGCAGCGACTTGCGCGCGGCCGTGTACAAGTCCAGCGGTGCGACGCGCCCACCCTTCAGCATCTCGCCCAGGTCGACGAGTGCGGGGACCAGGTATTTCATCGTCTTGACGGTATAAGGCTCGAGATAGCTGCGCCCGACGATGCCCTCCTTCGTATGGAGATCGATCAGCACGAGCGGCCAGTCGGTGATCGTCGCGATGCGCGCAACGACGGGTCGCGGGAGCTTCAGCACGACCGGCCGCGCTTCGACGCGGTCGAGCGTGAGCGCGGGCGCGCGCATTGTCATGCCTCCTCCATCGGCTTCTTCATCATTCCCTCCATGCCCGCTCGAGTTCGGCGACGAGTTCGCTCTCCCGCCCTTCGTAGCGCGGAGAGAAATGAAATGGCTGCACCGACCTCGCATGCGCGAGGCGCGCGATGCGGCCGGCCTGCCCTGCGGTCAGATGGTTCTTGCGCGCGCCGTGCTCCGCATCCTCGTCGAGAAAGACGCTCTCGATGAAGAGCACATCGACGTCGGCAAAGAGTTCGCGCAGCGTGTGGACGTTCGCCTCCGTGTAGCGCAGGTCCGTCGCATAGCCGATGCGCTGCCCGCGCACGGTATCGAGGATCAGATGGCGAAGCTCGCCGACTGCGCGCGTCGCCGCATGCTCTCCGGCGGAATCGCGCCAGCGGAGCTCGATTGGCGTGTCGTCGGGTGCGCCGCGCAGCACCGCATGCTTGAGCTCGGCGAGCCATGCGCCGGTGCCGACGCCGAGTGCCGCGAGCCGGTCCTTCGCAACGTTCACATGCGCCTTCTCCTCGATCGCATACGCAAGGCACGGCACGTCGTGATCCACATAGCGGGCGCGTACGCGAAACGTCGTCTCGTCGTGAACGACGTCCCCCTTCAACTCGAGGGAGACGGTGGATTCGCGGACGAAGTTCGTCCGGCTCGAAAAACGCGCACAGTCGGCGCGGCCGTTCATGCCGACTTCCACCACGTCGAGCGCGAGCTCATCGTAGCGATGGACCACGTTCCACGTATAGGCGCGCAGCTTGTGCTCGACCTGGTCGATGAAGCCCGGCCCGCCGACCAGCGCGAGCTTCGGCTTTCTGCCGAGCACGACGGCGAGCAGGTGGTCGAATCCGGCGAAATGATCCATGTGCGCGTGCGTGACGAACACGTGCGACAGCCGCATCAGCTTGCGCGGCGGCAGCCCTCCGATGTCGCCGAGGTCGAAGAGCAGCGCGCGTCGCTCATCGCGAAAGTCGACGAGGAGGCCCGGGTCGCCGAACGCCGCATTCGTGAGACGAGCCTCGAAAAGCGCACGCATCGAGCGGTCGCGGCACGTGCCGGCTCGGCGCCTGCTAACGCTCTGGAAAGCGCGCAACGAGTTCCGAGAGCCGGGCCTTCGCGTCGTGCAGGATCGGCGTGCCGTCGCCGAACAGCAGCGCATCGAAATCCAGCTCGAGCAGGTTGCGAAGGCTGCGCTCGAGCCGCGGAAGATCGTCGATCACCTGCTCGCGCAAAAGTCCGCATGCGCCGGGCGGATTGCCGATCACCGCGTCGCCGACGAAGAGCAAACGGCGCTCCGGCCAGTGCAGCACCACCTCGCCCGGTGACTTGCCGGGGGCGGGTTCGATGACGAGCGGCCCGATCTTCTCGCCGATCAGCAGTTCGCCATCGATGGGGGTGCCCTGTGCCACCGCGTGCGCGGCATCATCGGGATGAATGAAGATCGGCGCATCCGTTCGCTCGCGGATGGCGTTGGACGCGCGCGAGTGATTGCGGTTGGTGAGCAGGATCTTGGCGACGCCTGCGCGCTCGATCGCTTCGAGGTCATTGCCGGGCTGGACCGGGTCGATGCAGAGGTTCCCCTCGGGATCGCGCACGAGGTATCCGTTGAAGTTGTAGCGGTGCGGTTCAGAGAACCACGACCACGTGAAGATGTCGGGGAGAATTTCTTGCACCTCGCCTCCTTGGCGTTGCGCGAAGTAGGTGAAGGATCATTCCGAAGACGCTTCGCCTTGCTGTCGAGTATTAATGAAGATCGACGGCATGGCGTCGAAGATCGGCGAGCGGGACTACGGCCAGCGCTTCCTCGTGCGTCGCTTGCAGGACGACCGGCGGCGCAACGCCTGCGTCGAGCGCTTCACGCCACCGCCCCGCACATACGCACCAGCGATCGCCCGGCTTCAGTCCGGGAAAGCGCGCGGCCGGTACCGGCGTAACGAGGTCGTTGCCGCGCGCGCGTTCGAAGTCCAGGAACTCACGGGTCATCCGCGCGCAGATGACATGGATGCCGACGTCGTCCGAATCGGTGTTGCAGCAGCCGTCGCGATAAAAGCCCGTGAGCGGCGCGTGCGAGCACAACGCAAGCGGACCGCCGAGAACGTTCTTCGCTTCGAAAGGCATCGCGCACGCAGGTGTTTTCGGCCATTCTAACGCTTCACCTGAACGAACGGCGCCGGCGAGAGTCCCTTCGACATGCAGCGCACCCTTATCGTCATTGGCCTCGTTATCGCCGGGGTCGGGGTCCTGTGGCCATGGCTTGCTCGGCTCCCGCTCGGCCGCCTCCCCGGCGACATCCGGGTCGAGACGGCGAACGGCGGATTCTTCTTCCCGATCGTCACGTGTCTCGTGATCTCGGTCGTCCTGTCGCTGGTGCTGTGGCTCTTCCGGAAGTAGCGGCGCGCCTTTGCCGGCAGCGTGAAGATCGCGACCTACAACGTCAACGGCGTGAATGGCCGCCTGCCTCGCCTTGTCGAGTGGCTCGCCGAAACCAGCCCCGACGTCGTCTGCCTGCAGGAGATCAAGACCGGTGACGCGACCTTTCCCGCCCGCGCCCTCCACGAAGCCGGCTACGGTGCAATATGGCACGGGCAGCGCTCGCACCACGGGGTGGCCGTGCTGGCCCGGGGGACCAGCATTCGCGAGCTGCGCCGCGGATTGCCCGGTGACGACACCGATCGCGAGAGCCGCTATCTCGAGGGGGAAACGCGCGGGATCGTCGTGGCCTCCGTCTATCTGCCGAACGGCAATCCGCGGCCCGGCCCGCGCTTCGACTACAAGCTCGCGTGGTTCGAGCGACTGATCCGCCACGCCGCAACGCTGCAGCCTTCTGCGACTCCCGTCGTGCTTGCCGGGGACTTGAACGTCGTGCCGACCGACGACGACATCTACAACGCCTGGCTTTGGCGCGAAGACGCGGTCCTGCAGCCCGAAACCCGGGACGCGTATCGTCGCTTGCTTGCGCAGGGCTGGATCGATGCGACCCGGCATCTCCATCCGCGCGAGCGGATTTACACGTACTGGGTCAACACGCAGGCGTTTCGCCGCAACCAGGGCTTCCGGATGGATTTCCTGCTGCTGAACGGCGCGCTCGCGTCGAGGCTGCGGGCAAGCGGCGTCGACGCGGAGTATCGAGGCAGGGAACGACCGAGCGATCACGCGCCGACGTGGGTCATCGTCGACGTCTGATCCACGAAGGTTTGCAAGTTGCGTTTCACGTCGGCCGCAAAGCTCCGCGCGGCCATGACGATGAACGTCGACGCCGCGGGCCGGTAGAACAATGCGCCGACATGTCCCAAGAGACTCTGTGCGCAGTGACCCACGGGGAACGAGCGCTGATCGAGGTCGAGCGGGCACACGCAATTGAGCACGCGCGGAGCATCGTCCCCGATGATGGACCACGCGACGTAACTTGCCGACACATCGAACAGCGCGCCGCGCGCCGCGTTGAGCGCCTTTCGCGCGGTGTCGAACGCCGGCGGCGGCGCGTGTGACGACGCGACGAAGAGCCAGGTTGTCGGACCGAGCGACAACAGCACCGACCCGAGCACAGCGTCCTGGCCATCGTGCGCAGCACCCGTGGTTGCGCCTGGCCCGACAGGCAAAGCGAGACCGATCGTGCGTTCCGCTTCCGCGACGAACGCCGCGCGCCGTGGATCTCCGCGCAGGTTCCAGGCGACGCCGATCTCCACGGCTTCGAGGTTCACGCGATCAGGCACGAAGCCGCGCTCCCTCGGGATCGACGAAGACCGGCGGTCCGATCGTCACGCGCACCTTTGCATTCGCAAGGGGTGATACGACCCACAGCGATTCGCCATGACGTTCACGCCCGCGCGCGAGCAGCGCGAGCGCGATCGATCCCCCGGCGTGCGGACTTTGGCACCACGACGTCACGTGGCCCAGCATGGGATTGGGAGGTGCACGATCCGGGTCGGTGACGAGCTTGCCGCCGCGGGGAATCTGCGCGCCACGCTCTGCGGTGAGTCCGACGAGTTGCCACCGGTCCGCAGCCGTGAGTGCGGGGCGGGCGAGCAGCGGCTTGCCGATGCACCACTTGCCGGCGTTGACGAGCTTCTCCATGCCGAGATCCGCGGCGGTCGTGCGTCCGTCGATTTCCGCGCCGATGACGACGTGTCCCTTCTCGACGCGCAGCGTGTTCATCGCCTCGGTCCCGTAGGGCATGACGTCGAACGCCTTGCCGGCGTCCATCACCGCTTCCCACATGGCGAGACCACGTCTGGACGGCACGTGGATCTCGTAGGCGAGCTCACCCGAATAGCTGATCCGGAAGAGCCGCGCGGGAACGGTGCCCGCGGACGTGCGAACGTTGCACGCGGCTGCTGCCAGGAACGGAAAGGCTGCGTTCGAAACGTCGATGTCGACGAGCCCCGCCACGACGTCGCGCGACTTCGGCCCCGACAGCGCGGCCGCCGCCCAGTTCTCCGTCACCGAGGTCACATGAACGTCGAGCTCGGGCCAGTCGACCTGCAGCAGCCGCTCGACGTATTGCATGATGGCGACGGCATTGGCAGTGGTCGTCGTCATCAGGTAGTGCGTCGCATCGAGGCGCGACGTCGTTCCGTCGTCGCGGACAAAGCCGTCCTCGCGCAACATCACGCCGTACCGGCAGCGACCCACCTGCAGGTTGTCCCAACGATTGATGTAGACCCGATTCAGGAACACGGCGACGTCCTCGCCCTGCAGCTCGATCTTGCCGAGCGTCGATACGTCGACGACGCCGACGTTGCGCCGCACATTGCGCGCCTCGCGATCGGCTGCATCGTCCTCTGACTCCCCTGCACGCGGATAGGAGTGCGGCCGCTTCCACAGCCCGGCATTGACGAAGCGCGCGCCGCGCCCCGCGTGCCATTCATGCATTGCCGTGAAGCGCGTCGGCTCGACCTGCTCGCCGCGCGCGTGCCCGGGCAGCGCGCCAAGCGTCACCGGTGTGTAGGGCGCCCGGAACGTCGTCGTGCCGACGCGCGGAACCGCGACGTCGAGCGCATTGCCGAGGACCGCTAGCCCGATGACGTTGCTCGTCTTGCCCTGGTCCGTGCCCATGCCGAGCGTCGTGTAGCGCTTGAGGTGCTCGACGGACTGATAACCCTCGCGCGCGGCGAGTGCAACGTCGCGAAGCGTGACGTCATCCTGCAGGTCGATGAATGACTTCGCGCCGTTGTCCGCTTCAACCGCCCACAGCGGCTCGACGTGGAGCGCCGTCACATCAGATTGCTGGACCGCCGGCGGCGAGCGCGGCGCTGGGGGACTTGGTGGAACCGGTGCCTCGAGCGCCGTGGAGGTTCGCTGATGCGTGATGCGAGGGGACGACCCGCGCGTGGAGATCTGTGTGAGCGCCGCGACTGCAGCGGCCTGGCCGTCGGCGATCGCGGCCGCGAGATCGAACACACCCCGTACAGCACCCGCGGGCACGATGGCCATTGGCGAAGCATCAGGGACGAACCCGGCGACGGTCTCGTCATAGCGCAGCGTTCCGCGCGCCTGGGAGAACAGGTGCACGGTCGGGCTGTACCCGCCGGAGAGCGCGACCGTGTCGCATTCGATGCGCGTCGGTGAACCGCCCGCAGGCGAGACTACGTCGACACTCGCAACACGCAGGCGGCCGTACGCATGCGACACCTGCGAGTCGGGCATCACGATAAGGCCAGCGTCACGCGCACGGCCGGGCCAGTCGCCGGTAAGCCGTGCAGAAGCACGCGAGTCGACAATCGCCGCGACCGATATTCCCGACCGTTGCAGCGCGAGTGCCGCCGGGTACGCCGAATCGTTGTTCGTGAAAACGACCGCGCGCGCGCCAGGCCGCACCGCGTAGCGCTCGACGTAGACACTCGCAGCGCTTGAAAGCAGCGTGCCTGGCAAGTCGTTTTGGGCGTAGGCAATGCCGCGCTCGATTGCGCCGCTCGCGAGAACGACGCTCTTCGCGCGGATCAGCCACATCCGATGCCGCGGCAGATGCGCGGGCGGTTCGGGCAGGTGATCGGTGACACGCTCGACCGCGCCGACGAGGTCGTCGTCGTAATAGCCGAACGCAGTCGTGCGCGGCAGCAGCGTTACGTCACCATGCGCCGCAAGCGCCGCGAGCGTTGCATGGCGCCAATCGCCCGCATGCTGTGCGCCCGATGATCCGTTCTGAACGGAGTCCGCGCCGAATGCGCGTTTGCCAGCCGACTTCCCGCCGAAGTCCACCGATTGCTGACATACGATCACGCGGGCACCGGATTCCGATGCAGTCCGCGCCGCGGCAAGTCCGGCAGGTCCGCCGCCGATGACGAGCACATCACAGTGCGCGAATTGATGCGCATAGTGATCGGGGTCCGGGGCATTCGCGGCACGGCCCATTCCCGCTGCACGGCGAATGAAATGCTCGTAACGCAGCCACCACTTCGGAGTGGGCGGCCACATGAACGTCTTGTAATAGAAGCCCGCCGGCAGCAACGGCGAGAGCGCGTTCGCAATCGCGCCGACATCGAAGCGCACGGACGGCCAGCGGTTCTGGCTGGTTGCGGTGAGCCCCTCGTACAGCTCGAGCGTGGTCGCGCGCGTATTCGGCTCGGTGCGAGCGCCCCGAGCGAGCTGCACGAGCGCGTTCGGCTCCTCGACACCGGCGCTGAAGATGCCGCGTGCCCGGTGATACTTGAAGCTCCGCCCCACGACATGAACGTCGTTCGCAAGCAGCGCAGACGCGAGCGTGTCCCCTGCGTATCCCTCGTATCGCTCGCCGTCGAAATCGAATGCAAGCGGACGTGAGCGGTCCACGATGCCGCCCTCGGGAAGACGGCAGCGCTGGGTCACGCCGACCCCTTGTCGCCGCGTGCCCCACCCGTAGTACCGTCTTTCAGGGGCCGGTCCATCGGCCTGCTTTCGAGAATCGCGTGCGTGCGGGTGTCGCGTCGCACCGCGAACCACGAGCGACAGCCTGCGCCGTGATACCACAGCTCATCGTGCGGACCACTGGGGTTGTCGCGCAGATAAACATAATCGACCCATACGGCTTCGGGCGCATCCGGCGCCGGACGCGTAACGGTGGCGTCACCGCCGTACGTGAACTCGATCTGGTTCCGGGGGCCGCACCACGGGCATGGAATCAGCATCATCGCGCTCGACCTCGCCAAGGCCGCGGACCACCGAACATCGGCGAGTGCCGAAACCCCATCATCAATGCGCCCATGGATACGGCCCCGCACCCTTCTCGTCCAGCAACCGGCCCTCCGCGAAGCGCTCGAGCGTGAACGGTGCGTTGAGCGGATGCGGCTCGTCGCGGGCGATCGTCCACGCGTGCACGTATCCGGACGCGGGCGTTGCCTTGAAGCCGCCGTAGCACCAGCCCCCCGTCATGTAAAGGCCCCTCACGGGAAGCTTGGCGATGATCGGGCTGCCATCCATCGTCATGTCCATGATGCCGCCCCACGTCCGCATGAGGCGCAGCCGACCGAAGCTCGGAAAAAGCGCAGTGCACGCGGCGACCACTTCCTCGATCTTCGGCAGGTTCCCGCGCTGCGCGTACGAGTTGTAGAAGTCGAGGTCGCCGCCCATTACGAGCTCCCCCTTGTCCGACTGGCTGACGTAGAAATGCACGGCGCCCGAGGTGACGACCGTGTCGAGCACGGGCTTGAGAGGCTCCGACACCATCGCTTGCAGCACATGCGACTCGATGGGCAGCCGGATGCCGGCCATCGCAGCCACGCGACTCGAATTGCCGGCAACAGCGATGCCGATCCTTGGCGTGTCGATGTCGCCGCGCGTCGTTCGAACGCCGGCAATCGCGCCGTTGTCGACGCGAATGCCGGTGACTTCACACTGCTGGATGATGTCTACGCCAAGTGCATCCGCGGCGCGCGCGAATCCCCACGCCACGGCGTCATGCCGCACCGTTCCGCCACGCGGCTGCAAGAGGCCCCCGAGAATCGGGAAACGGGCGTCGCGCGAGCAATCCAGGTTCGGGATCCACGCCGAGATCTCGTCCCGCGAAAGGAACTTCGCGTCGATGCCG
This sequence comes from Pseudomonadota bacterium, assembly GCA_046733075.1. GTDB lineage: Bacteria > Pseudomonadota > Gammaproteobacteria > Burkholderiales > Casimicrobiaceae > VBCG01. Next base: position 15,288 of record JBKPOL010000326.1, read on the forward strand.
TTCAATCGCATCGCGTTGCCGCGCCGCATCGCCGCATCGATGTCGGCCGGTGTATGCATGAGATTGAGAACGCCGCGCGGGCTGTACATGACGTTGAAGTTGAGCTCGCGCGACAGGCCTTCCCACAGCTTCATCGAGAACTCGTAGAAATGCGCGTTGGCGTCCAGGTGATAGTTGGAGCGCACGATCGTCGTATTG
>JBKPOL010000327.1:0-2647 GCA_046733075.1 Pseudomonadota bacterium
AGACTGCGGAGTCGCGGGCGAACGGTGGCAGGGCGAAGGGTCCGCCATCGTGCGCGAGACCGAGCCAGGGCAGCATGCACCAGGTGAGCACGGCCGGGACGAATACGAGCCACATCGCGCGTTCCGCCGGCCGTTCGGGGATGATGCCCACGTCGCGATGCTGCGTGCGGCGCGCGCGAACGACCATCGCGCCGACGCGCAGCCAGTACGCGCACACGGTCAGCGCGACAACGAGGAGCGGAATGTCGCGCATCGAGAGTCGCGATTCGAGCGCGTCGACGCCGCGACGCGCCACGATGCCGTGAGCTCCGAACGACCGCGCCTTGGCAGCCGTTCGGAGCGCGTGTTCGACACGCCCGTCAGATGCGCTCGATGATCGCAGCGATGCCCTGGCCGCCACCGATGCACATGGTAACGAGACCATAACGCTTGTTCGTGCGCGCGAGCTCGTACATCGCCTTCACGGTCAGAATGCACCCCGTCGCGCCGATGGGGTGGCCCAGGGCGACGGCGCCGCCGTTGGGATTCACTTTGGCGGGGTCGAGATCGAGCTCGCGATTGACGCCGAGCGCCTGCGCGGCAAACGCCTCGTTGGATTCAATGACGTCGATGTCGGAGATGCGCAGCCCCGCCTTCTTGAGCGCGGCCTTGACCGCGCTTACCGGACCGAGACCCATGATCTTCGGATCGATGCCAGCGTGCCCGTAACTCACGAGCCGCGCCATCGGCTTCACGTTCGCGCGCTGTGCAGCCGCAGCTTCCATCAGCACGACGGCTGCCGCGGCGTCGTTGATGCCCGAAGCGTTGCCGGCCGTGACGGTGCCGTTCTCCTTCGCGAACACGGCGCGCAGCTTCGCCATGCCTTCGCTTGTCGCATCGCTCCGCACGTGCTCGTCAGTGTCGAATTGCATGACGCCCTTCTTGCTCTTGAGCTCGACGGGCAGGATCTGCGACTTGAAACGGCCTTCGGTAGCAGCGACGGTGGCGCGGCGGTGGCTTTCGACGGCGAACGCGTCCTGCTGCTCCCGCGTGATGCCGCAGCGGTTCGCGACGTTCTCGGCCGTGACGCCCATGTGCACGGTGTCGAATGGATCGGTGAGCGCGCCGACCATCATGTCAATGATCTTGTTGTCCCCCATGCGCGCGCCCCAGCGCTGCGTGAGGTTGGCGTACACGGCGCGACTCATGCTTTCGGCGCCTCCGCCGATTGCCGCGTCCGTATCGCCGAGCATGATGTACTGCGAGGCGCTGACGATCGCCTGGAGACCGCTGCCGCAGAGGCGATTCACGGTGAGGGCGCCGCTTTCGTGCGGCAATCCGCCGTTGATCGCCGCCACGCGCGACAGGTACATGTCTCGCGCTTCGGTATGGACGACGCTGCCGAAGACGCACTGCCCGACCTGTGCCGGGTCGACGTTCGCGCGCTTCAACGCTTCCCGAACGACGCGCGCACCGAGCTCGGTGGGCGGCAGATCTTTGAGCGAGCCGCCGTAGTCACCAATCGCGGTGCGCACCCCATTGACGATGACGACTTCCCGAGTGTTGGCCATGGCTGTCTCCTCTTCGCTAAACGACCATTATCCTCCTGACGGACCACGCGAGGCGCACCGATCGAGCAAGCCGTCGCAGCGCAGATCGCCGTCACCGGTTACGCCGACGCTCGCCTCTTTGAGCATGTCCTGCCGTTTAAGGGATTGCTGTTTCCGGAGCCCCGTGCGACGCCGGAAGCAATCGGCACTACTTGCTCAGGCGGCGTGACGAACCGCGAGTCGCGCATCTGCTGCATCCTGCGCACGAAGCTCCGAGACCAGGTAAGAAGCGATCGCCTGCATGCCGAAGCGGCCCGCCTCGCGCTCGGCGTCGCTGTTGTAATTCGTGTTCGTGTTGACATCGTACGTATAGAGCTCGCCGTTGCGATCCGTGATGAATTCGATGCCTGCGATGCCGATGCCGTTGTCTGAGAGGAAACGTCGATACCGCTCGACGATCGGGTGCCGGAACCCCTCGATGATCCGGAACCGCGGCGGCGCTGCGGCGGCCGGGGTCTCGCCCACCGGACAGAATGCATCGCCCACGGCGCAGACATCGGCGGGGCATAGCTCGAAGCCCAGCGACGTGTCGACGCGCACCGCGTACAGCAATTCGCCGCCGACGAACTCGACGCGGGTGATGAACGGCTCGGGTGCTTCGACGTACTGCTGAATGAGCGTGATGCCGTCGACGGAGTCCTCGAACGCGTCGCCTTCCACGTAAGCTTGCAGCGCGGGCACGCTGTCGAACAGACGCACGCCGAGGCCTTTTCCGGCGCGGTTGTGCTTGGTGATGAAGCGACCCGGCATTTCGCGCGCGGCATCGACGATGGCCTCGCGGCCGACAGCCGCGATCGTCCGCGGTACCGAAATGCCATAGCGTGAAAGCGCCGCGTACTGCGCGATCTTGCTGATCTCGAGTCGGAGCGCTCGGCTGTCGTTGACTATCCGCCGCCCGTGGGATTCGAGCCAAGCCAGAACGCCGCCGGTCAGTTCCGCCGCATACCGGTGCCCACGGGTGTGGGATGACGCGCTCATCCGGTTGTAGAACACGCCTTCGGGCGGCACCTCGGCGAGATCGAGCTTGCCCTCCGCAATGAACCATTCGGTGTAGGGGG
>JBKPOL010000328.1:0-7668 GCA_046733075.1 Pseudomonadota bacterium
GGTGAAGATCATCGAAAACGTCGATGGCATCGCGAGCGGCAAGATCTACAACATCGGCAATCCCTCCAATAATCTTTCGGTCCGCGAACTCGCGCACATGATGCTCGCGCTCGCCGGCGAGTATCCCGAGTATCGCGACAACGCGGCGCAGGTGCGCATCGTCGAGACGACATCGGCCGACTACTACGGCCCCGGTTACCAGGACGTGCAGAATCGCGTGCCCAAGATCGACAATACCGGCCACGATCTGGCGTGGCGGCCGCAGGTAGCGATGGAAGACGCGCTGCGTCGTATCTTCGACGCGTACCGAGGTCACGTGGCGGACGCGCGCGCGCTCGTCGAGTGACGTCGCAGTCGCGCACCACCCGCCGGCGCGCAGCGATGCGCCGAGACCGGACGGCTCTGGTTTCGTGTAAGGCGGCACGGGCGGACGAATGCGCGCGATGAGGCTCGGCCTGAAGGTCGACGTGGACACGCTGCGCGGGACGCGCGAAGGCGTGCCGCGCCTGCTCGAACTCCTCGCCCGGCACGGCCTGCGTGGAACGTTTCTGTTCTCGCTCGGGCCGGATCACACCGGCCGGGCGGTTCGGCGCGTGTTCCGCAAGGGCTTCGTCGACAAGGTGCAGCGCACTTCCGTCGTGCGCCACTACGGCGTGCGCACGTTGCTCTACGGAACGCTGCTACCCGGTCCCGACATCGGACGTCGGGCGATCAGCGTGCTGCGGCGTGTAAGCGGCGAAGGACACGAGACGGGCATCCATTGCTGGGACCACGTGCGTTGGCAGGACGGCGTTGCGCACGCAGACGCGCAATGGACGCGGCGCGAAATGGAGCGCGCCTGCGAGCGCTACGTAGAGGTGTTTCGGGAGGCACCGCAGACGCATGGCGCCGCCGGATGGCAGATGAACGTCCATGCGTTGCGCCTCACCCAGCAGCTGGGTTTTTCCTATTGTTCGGACGGACGCGGCACGTATCCGCACCTCCCCGTATGGCGGGCCGAACTGATCCGCTGCCCACAAATTCCGACGACGTTGCCAACGCTCGATGAACTGATCGGCATGGAGGGCATCACAGAGGAGAACGTCGCCGGGCATCTGCTCGCACGGACGCAACATGCAAGCGACAGCGGCCACGTGTTCACGCTGCACGCCGAGCTCGAGGGTGGCCGGCTCCTTGGGGTGTTCGAGCAGCTGCTCATCGGATGGAAGGGGCAAGGCTGGGACATCGGGCCGTTGCGCGCGCTCTACGAGGCGGTCGAGCCGCTTGCGCTTCCGCGCTGCGAGAACGAGCTCGGAGCGATTGCCGGCCGCACGGGCACGCTGCTTTTGCAAGGTGATGAATTTCTGGGAGACGTCGATGGCGCAGAAAGCGGTCGAGGACTTTGAAGTCGAATCCACGCATGGCACGTTCCGCCTGTCGGATCACGCGGGACACCCGGTCGTGCTGTATTTCTATCCGAAGGACAGCACTCCGGGCTGCACGACCGAGGGCACGCAGTTTCGGGACCTTTACGAGAAATTCCTGACGCAAGGGGCGATTGTTGCGGGCATTTCGCGCGACTCGCTCAAGTCGCATCAGAACTTCAGCGACAAGATGGGATTCCCCTTCCCGCTCCTGTCCGACCCCGACGAAGCGCTGTGCCGGCAGTTCGATGTCATCCGGATGAAGAACATGTATGGCAAGCAGGTGCGAGGAATCGAGCGCAGCACGTTTGTCGTCGGCAAGGACGGCAAGCTCGCGCGCGAGTGGCGCAAGGTCAACGTGCCCGGGCATGCACGGGAAGTGCTCGATTTCGTGAAGACGCTCTAGACCGGCGTCCGGCGGGAGGTGCTCGAATTTCTTGAAGACGGTCTAGACCGGTGCCCCGGCAAAGAGACGTTTCCTCTTGGCGGGGTGCGTGCTGCCATCGCCTCCGCTCGCGCGCGCGAAGCGGTGGTTGCCGTCACGTTCAATGCAGAGCGCCGACGCGCCAGCTGTGACGTTTGCACCACAAACTGTAAGGGCGACGGTCCGCTCGGACCCAACAGCTTGTATACGGAGGGTGGCGAGCCTACATTAGAACCGTACGCCAAAAAGCGGCCGCGCACGGACCGCTGAAACTCCCTGGAGGCTTATGGTCGAACGCAAGCTGCGCCCCGCTCCTTCCACGCTTCATCTGCTCCCCACCCGCAAGCCGGTCCGTACCGGATCCTCCCCCGTTACCAAACTGTTCGTGCTCGATACGAACGTGCTGATGCACGATCCGACGTCGCTCTTTCGCTTCGAGGAGCACGACATCTACCTGCCGATCCTCACGCTGGAGGAACTCGACGCGCACAAGAAGGGCATGACCGAGGTGGCGCGCAATGCGCGACAGGCGTCGCGCTTCCTCGACGAGCTCGTGACCGTTTATGCGGGACCGGGCACCGAAGGCATTGCCGACGGGATTCCCCTCACCGAGAAGTCGAGCGGCGCGGCGACCGGGCGATTGTTCCTGCAGACCGAAGCGATTTCGGCGGCGCTGCCGCCGTCGCTCGCGAACGGCAAGACGGACAACCAGATCATCGGCGTCGTCATGCACCTCACGCGTCAGTCACCGAAGCGCAGCGTGATCCTCGTGTCCAAGGACATCAACATGCGGATCAAGGCGCGGGCGCTCGGCATGGCCGCGGAGGACTACTTCAACGACAAGGTGCTCGAGGACACCGAGCTCCTGTACTCGGGCGTACGCGAGTTGCCGGCCGATTTCTGGGATCGTCACGGCAAGGGCATGGAATCATGGCAGCAGGGCGGCCATACGTTCTACCGCGTCACCGGTCCGCTCGTCGCATCGCTCCACGTCAATGAGTTCCTGTTCCAGGAGAAGCCGGGGGAAGCGCCCTTCCATGCAATCGTCAAGGAGATCCAGGGCAAGAGCGCGCTCCTGTCGACGCTCAAGGACTACTCGCACCAGAAGAACAACGTGTGGGGGATCGTTGCTCGCAACCGCGAGCAGAACTTCGCGCTCAACCTGCTCATGAATCCGGAGATCGATTTCGTCACGCTGCTCGGCCAGGCCGGAACCGGCAAGACGCTGCTGACGCTCGCCGCGGGGCTGATGCTGACGCTCGAATTCAAGGTCTACTCCGAGATCATCATGACGCGGGTGACGGTTCCCGTCGGCGAGGACATCGGGTTCCTGCCCGGGACCGAGGAAGAAAAGATGAATCCCTGGATGGGTGCGCTCGAGGACAACCTAGACGTGTTGAACAAGACCGACGACGAAAGCGGTGACTGGGGCCGCGCCGCGACGCGCGATCTGATCCGTTCGCGCATCAAGGTCAAGAGCCTCAACTTCATGCGCGGAAGGACGTTCATCAACAAGTTCCTGATCATCGACGAGGCGCAGAACCTGACGCCCAAACAGATGAAAACGCTGATCACGCGTGCCGGGCCCGGAACGAAGGTGGTCTGCCTCGGCAACATCGCCCAGATCGACACGCCCTATCTGACTGAAGGAAGCTCCGGCCTCACGTACGTCGTCGACCGCTTCAAAGGCTGGTCGCACTCGGGGCACATCACGCTGCAACGAGGCGAGCGTTCGCGCCTCGCGGACCATGCCGCGGAGGCGCTGTAGCCGCTTCCGGCATCGTGCGTCCGCCAACCCCCGCCACTGCGAGGCGCCCGCGGTTTCGAGCGAACCCCAGCTGCCGCGGTGGACGTACCCTGCAACTCGAGGAGCGCGTTTCGTTCGCAGTAATCGAGTGCGCGCGCGACGGCCGTTGCAACATCGCACGAGCGGCTCGCGGGCGCGACATGCGTCGCGCTCGGCGGCACGGCGGGAACGCGTAAAATGCGCGGATGCACCGCTCACAACGGCGCGATCGCGTTCGCCGCCGAGTCCTTTCCGCCGCCCTCGTGGCGGCCGCGATCGCAACCAGTTCGTCCGGCGCTCCGCGCTGGACGATCGAGCATCCGATCGAGAACGGCAGGCAGGCGCCGCGCGCTGCGACGCCTGCCCCGCTGCGCGTAGAGGAAGCAGAGGACCGGGCGCTCGAGGAGCGCAATCCGGTCGTCCTCGAGCGCATCGAGGTGCAGGGGATCCGCGAACAAGCGTTTCGGCGCGAGCCTCCGCGTACGGCCGAACAACGATTCGCCGACGCGCTGAATCAGGGCAGTCCGGAACTGATCGCCGGCAGGTTCTACGACGGCTACTACTACGACGGCACGCTCTTCTGGGGATCGGATCCGTTGAGCTTCGCCTGGAAGAACGTCACGCACTGGCTGCGGCACTGAGGCCGCGGCTCCGTTCGTTCGTCATGGCGGCGCGACCGCGCCGCGCGACGTCGCGCTTGCTGCGGTTACATCGAGTCGGTTGACGCCATCATGTCACGCGGAGCGCCTCCACGAGCGCCGAGTCGCCGTCCCCGGCGTGCTCTTTCGCATAAGCGAGGGCCCGCTGCGTCGCAGCGAGGTACTGGTGGCCGAAGCGTTGATCGGGCTCGAGATGCGCGCCCTCCGCCCATTCCTTCCATGCGTTGATGAACAGCAGCCGCTCACCGGGCGGCTTGCGGCGCGCCTGCGCGGCCAGCTCCCGCGTCCACAATTCGTAGACTTCCGGGCTCGCATGCGCGAACACGAGGGCCTGGTTCACCCGCCGCGCCGTGTTGTCCCAGCCAGGCATCACCGTGCGATGCAACGTGTACGACGGCTCGCGCGTCGTCATGCAATCGACGACGAACTGGCGGTAATCGACAACCGTTCCACGAAACTCGGGATCGAGGAGGTCGAGTTGCTCGTGCATTGTGACCGTCCGCAAGCCATGCGGAGGGAATTCGACGACGGCGTCGAACCCGTAATATGTGGGATCGCCGGTGTCGTAGGTTTTGGCGGCGCACAGATACAGCTCGCCGATCCCCTCGCGCCGCGCGATCGTCCGCCACAGCTCGGCGGTCGCGGCGACGTCGGGGAGCACGCCGATCCGGTAAACGATCAGCAGCGGCTTGCCATGGACACGGATGTAGCGTGAGTCCCGGAAGTGCTGGAAGAGATCGCGAATCAGGCGCTCGTCGTCGGCGCGCGACGGGTTCTGTGCAATGAGGACTTCCTTGTCCGCGCCGTCCCATCGGCGGGTCCAGTTCTCGTTTGCCCAGCAGAGGCAATATGGGAAGTCCGGCTCGCCGGACGCAAGCAACGCTTCGACGGGCATTTCGAGCAGACGCTTGCCCGCGAACCAATAGTAGTAATAGCAAAAACCGTGGATCCCATACGCGCTCGCAAGCGCTGCCTGCTTCCCGCGCGTCTGCGCGACGCGCAGGTCGTAGAAACCCATGTCGGCGGGCAGGTGCGGCTGATAGTGGCCGGCGAACTTGGGACGCGCGCGTGTCACGTTCGTCCATTCGGTGAACCCCGGGCCCCACCACGCGTCGTTTTCGGGAATCGTGTGGAACTGCGGCAGATAGAACGCGATCGCGCGGACCTCCTCCTCGCGCGCGTCGCTTGCGCTCGTCATGCGGCCGCTCGCCACCGCCGAACGACGCTCAGGTAGGCGTCGGTGAGTGCACGCGCGTCGAACAGTCGCAGCGCCTTGGTGCGCGCGGAGCGTCCCGCGTGCGCGATTCGTGGGCGATCGCGCGAGAGCGCATCGACGATTGCCGAGGCCGTTACGGGATCGTCGTAGATCCACCCATCGACGCCGTCGTCGATGTACTCGGCGTGCATGGAATCGCGCGGGCACAGGACCGGCACGCCAAGAGCCATCGCACCGAACAGCGCGCGCCCAAAATCTTCGGCCCACCACGGACCGGGACGGTGCAGGTACAGATCGGCTTGTGTCACGAGATGGGCAAAAGACGATTCGTCGCGCGCTACGCACCTGATCGTCGGCGTCATTCCCACTTCGTAGCGAAGCGGACCGGGATCGAACAGCAACAGTTCCGCAGGCTGCGAGGCGAGCGCACGCAGGAGGTCGAGGTCTGCTGCGACAACGACCCGCCGGCCATCCTGCCCCAACGTCGCGACACGCAGCCTCGATGTTGCGGGCCGTCGCTCGCGAGTCGATATCTCTGCGTATTCCGCGAGATCGATCGGTGGCGGAACGACAAAATCACCAAGACCGAAGTGGCGCGCCCTTGCGCGTGAATCGAACACCAGCGCCAGCGAGCGGGCGCCGTCGGCCGCAATGCCGCGAAGCCGCTCCAGGCAGAGCGACGGCGCCGCCGGCAGTGCGAACACGAGCACGCGCTGGATTGGATCCCGCAGCCATGCATCCGTCTCCCCTTCGACGCCGACGACGATCACATCTCCATTGCGCGGCCTTAGGCCGACGCCGGGATCTAGCCGGTGGCGGTCGAACGATTGCCACGTCCCGGCCAACGCGCTGTCCGGCCCGTGCCAGACCTCGGGCTTCAAGGACGCCAGCAAATGCGCAACGCGGCCGGTAACCCATTCCGCGTCGCCTGAGGCTCCGCTCGAAAGGTCCACGATGTGGAGCGCAGATTGCGCTTCGCGGGGGCGCGAAGACCGCGCGGGGGATTTCGTCGGCGCGGCGATGGCGTCGAACAGCAACGGCAGTGCAGCATCCGACAGCAAATCGATACCGCGGCGGTCGCGCGCAGCTATCGAGCGCCGGACGATCGACCAATTCTTCTCGATCGCCGGATACGGCGCTCGCAACGCCATCGCCGCCTTGATGAGCCGCTGCGCATCGGAAAAATCGCCGAGGCCAAGCCGCACCACGCCGAGCATATGCAGGGCATCGTGCGTGCGCGGCGCCTGCTCGAGCACAGCGCGATACGTGCGTTCTGCGTCGCGCATTCGCTCCGCGAGCTGATGTTTGAGGGCCAGCTCCATCAGCGCTCCAAGGCGGTCGCACGCCTCCTCGGAGATCCCGTGCCAGTCGTCACCCTCGGGTCGATATTGGCTCCTGCGCACGGGTGCATGCGCATCCGACGAGACGCCGGCACGGAGCGACCCATGGCAATCCTTGTAGCGTCTTCCGCTGCCGCAGGGGCAGGGATCGTTGCGCGACACGCCGCGCTGCAACGTGGTGAGCGCCGCCATCACCCGGGCACGGATGCACGTGGGGTCGCCGAACGTGCGTCGATCACGTACTGCAGCGCGTACAGATCTTCCAGCTCTTCGAACGATCGGTAGTTGATGCTCATCGTACGCGTGACGAGCCGGCCCGGTTGACGGTGGACGACGACCTGGTCGATGACGGCCGGCTGCGTAAGCGCATCCATGCGACGCACGGCGAAGCCCGTGTGCTCGAACAACTCGCGCAGCGACGCGCGGGTGAAGAAACGCAGGTGCGTGATGTCGAGGACGCCGTTCTTGGCGTACTCAAAGCGGCCTCCCGCGAGATCGCTCATCGTTTGCAGATTGCGAACGTTGTGAACGCTTGCGACGACCCGCGTGTCGGGTTCAAGCCAGCGATGAATCCGCTGCAATGCGCGCCACGGATCGTATAGATGCTCAAGCACGTCGAGGAGCAGGACCGTGGCGACCCGTTCGCCCGGAAAGGCACGCGACGGATCGACGTCTTCAATGCCGGCACAAACGACGTGATCGAGGAAACGGCGGGCGTGCTCGGCGGCGCTCGGATTGATCTCGATGCCGATGACGCGCGTTCCCGGAAACTTCTGCTTGACGAGCTGACCCGTCGCGCCGCCGGCGCAGCCGATGTCGAGCACGGTGCCGGGAGGATCG
>JBKPOL010000329.1:0-8889 GCA_046733075.1 Pseudomonadota bacterium
GTGGCAAACGCCGACTACGAACGCGTGATGCGCGAGTTTGCGGAGAAGGGCAACCAGCTCATCGTCGGCGAGTCGTTTGCCGTCGAGGCGGCGGCGCGCAAGGTGGCGAAGGACTATCCGAAGACCGCGTTCCTGATGGGATCCTCGGGCAAGCCGCAGCCACCGAACTTCGCGGTGTTCGACAACTATATCCAGGAGCCGGCGTACCTGACCGGCATGGTCGCGGGTGGCATGACGAAGACGAACCGGATCGGCATGGTCGGCGGTTACCCGATCCCCGAAGTCAATCGCCTGATGCATGCGTTCATGGCGGGCGCAAAGGAAGTGAATCCCAACGTGCAGTTCACCGTCACGTTCATCGGATCATGGTTCGATCCGCCGAAGGCGAAGGAAGCCGCCTTCGCGATGATCGAGAAGGGCGCGGACGTTCTCTACGCCGAGCGCTTCGGCGTTTCCGACGCCGCAAAGGAGCGCGGCAAGCTCGCGATCGGCAACGTGATCGACACGCAGCGCGAGTATCCGGATACCGTGGTGGCTTCGGCGCTGTGGAACATGGAGCCGACGATCGAGCGCGCGCTCGCAGCGGTCAAGGGGGGCACGTTCAAGCCCGAGGACTACGGCCAGTACTCGCTGATGAAGTTCAAGGGTTCGGAGCTCGCGCCCCTCGGCACGTTCGCGAGCAAGGTGCCGCCCGATCTGCAGGCGAAGGTCAAGGCCAAGGAGAAGGACATACTCGACGGCAAGTTCAAGGTCGCCGTCGTCGAGACGGAGCCCAAGTCCACGGCGAAGTGACCGCTGCAAAACCGGCGTCGCCGGGCGAAGGCAACGTCGTGCTGCGCCTTGCCGGGATCACGAAGCGGTTTGGCGACGTGGTGGCGAATGACAACGTGTCGCTCCATCTCGCGCGGGGCGAAGTGCTCGCGCTCCTCGGCGAGAACGGCGCCGGCAAGTCGACGCTCGTATCGATCCTGTTCGGGCATTACGTCGCAGATTCCGGCGCGATTACCGCTTTCGGGCGCACGCTGCCGCCCGGCGATCCTGCCGCCGCGCTGTCCGCGGGCATCGGCATGGTGCATCAGCATTTCACGCTCGCCGAGAACCTGAGCGTGCAGGACAACATTGTGCTCGGCACCGAGCGGTTGTGGGCGCTTCGATCGCGCCGCGCGCGCGCCCGTTCGAAGCTGATGGCGACGGCCGAGCGGTTCGGCCTCCACGTCGAGCCCGACGCGCGCGTCGGCATGCTCTCGGTCGGCGAGCGGCAGCGCGTAGAAATCCTGAAGGCGCTCTACCGCGATGTGCGCATCCTGATCCTCGACGAGCCGACGTCGGTGCTCACGCCGCAGGAAGCGGCTGCGCTGTTCGCGACGCTCGCCCGCCTGGTCGGCGAGGGCCTGTCGATCATCTTCATCAGCCACAAGCTGAACGAAGTCCTTCGCGTATCGGACCGTATCGCGGTCTTGCGCGCCGGCAAGGTCGTCGCGACGCTCGACTCGGCACGAGCAGAGCCTGCGCAGCTCGCCGAGCTGATGGTCGGCCGCACGATCCGCAAGCCCGTCCCGCGGGACCATCGCCGGGGCGATACGGTCTGCGCAATCTCCAAGGTCTCCGTTCGCGACGATCGGGAACGCGCTTCGCTTGATGACGTGTCGCTTGCGGTGCGCGAGGGCGAGATCGTCGGAATTGCTGGCGTATCGGGTAACGGCCAGCAGACGCTTGCGGAGGTCCTCTCCGGCCTGCTGCAACCGGACGCGGGAACGGTATCGCTCGCAGGCCGCGTGATGCGTGCCGACGCGCGCGCCTGGATCGAGGCGGCCGTTGCCCGCATTCCGGAGGATCGTCACGCTGTCGGGGTCATCGGCGATTTCGCCGTGTGGGAAAACGCCATTGCGGAGCACTACGCGAAGCCGTTTTCGAGCGCGGGCATGCTTCGTCGAAGCGCCGCCCGTCGTTATGCACGGGCGCTTGCCGATCGCTTCGACGTGCGCGGCGGAGGCCTGGACGCGGCGGTGCGGTCGCTGTCGGGCGGTAACGTGCAGAAGCTGATCCTCGGTCGCGCGCTTACCGGAGGCTACGCGCACGGCGACGATTTCACCCCGGCGTTGATCGTCGCGAACCAGCCCACGTGGGGACTTGACGTCGGCGCGGTTGCCTATGTGCATCAGCGGCTCCTCGATGCGTCCGCACGGGGCGCGGCGGTGCTGCTGATCTCCGATGATCTCGATGAGATCCTGGCGCTTTCCGATCGCATCGCGGTCATGCATGCCGGCCGCCTGACGCCCGCGCGCGCCACCGCAGAGTGGACGCGCGCCCAGATCGGTCTCGAGATGGCCGGATCATCGGCGGTTCCCCATGCGGCTTGAAGCACGCGCTGTGCGCTCGCGCACGGCGGTCATCCTCGCTCCGTTCGTCGCGGTGCTCTTCACGCTTGCCGTCGCGATGCTGCTCGTCGCATGGGCCGGCGCACCGATTCGAGAAACCTATGCGTTGCTATTCGACGGCGCGTTCGGTTCGCGCTTTGCATGGAGCGAGACGCTGACGCGCGGGACCCCGCTGATCCTGACCGGTCTATCGGCGGCCATCGCCTTTCGCGCGCGGCTATGGAACATCGGTGCGGAAGGCCAGCTCTACGCGGGTGCGCTCGCTGCCGTCGCGGTTGGCGGGCTGCACGGCGGGACCGGCTTCGACCTTCCCGCGTCCGTCCTGTTTCCGCTGATGCTCGCGGCGGCCGCGCTCGTGGGCGCGCTGCTGCTGCTCGTGCCTACGTTTCTCCGGACGCGCTTCGGCGTCGATGAGGTCGTCACGACGCTGCTTTTGAACTTCATCGTGCTGCTCTTCGTGTCGATGATGCTCGACGGTCCGATGAAGGATCCGACGGCGCTCGGGTGGCCGCAATCCGTGTCGTTGCGCGACGACCTTCAGCTCGACAAGCTGGTGCCGCGCACGCGCGTGCATACGGGTCTCGTCTACGCGGTCGTGCTGGCGACGGTCCTCGCATTCGTCGTTCGGGCAACGACGCTCGGCTTCGAAACGCGCGCGGTCGGCGCGAACGCCCGTGCCGCCGCATTCCTCGGCGTTCCAGTCACCCGGACGATGGCGATCGTCGCGGTCATTTCCGGCGGACTTGCGGGGCTCGCGGGCGCGATCGAGGTTGCCGGACGCACGGGCTACGTGACGCTCGACATGTCGCCCGGATACGGTTACACCGGGATCGTCATTGCGATGCTCGCGGGACTCCATCCGCTCGGTGTCGTCGCCGCCGGCATCTTCGTTGCCGGCGTTCTCGTCGGCGCGGACAGCATGAGCCGGGGTGTCGCCGTGCCCACGTATATCGCCGACGTGATCGTCGCGGTGTCGCTCATCTCCATGCTGGTAGCGATGCTGTTCGCACGCTACCGCCTGCGCGCTACGTGAGCGGTCGATCCTGTTTCGCCTCGTCGGCATGAGTGCCGCGGACGTCTTTGCAATTTTCGCGAACGCCGATTTCTGGTCGGCGGTGCTGCGCATTGCCACGCCGCTGATCTTCGGCACCGTCGGCGCGCTGATCTGCGAGCGTGCCGGCGTTCTGAATCTCGGCATCGAAGGCATCATGGTCGCAGGCGCGTTCGCCGGATGGCTCGCGGTCTATCACGGGGCGAACCTGTGGATCGGCGTTGCGGCCGCAGCGCTCGCGGGCGCGGTGTTCGGACTGCTCCACGCCTTCCTCACCGTGTCGCTTGCGCTGTCGCAGCACGTATCCGGCCTCGGCATAACGCTACTTGCGACGAGCGTTTCCTACTACGCCTACCGCGTCTTCTTTCCGAATGTCTCGTCGCCGCCCACGGTGAAGCCGTTCGTCGAGCTTTCTGCGATACCGATCCCGATCCTCGCATCGCAAACGCCGCTTACCTGGTTGGCGCTCGCGCTCGTTCCCGTGATCGCCTGGATCCTGTACTGGACGCCGCTCGGCCTTGCGCTGCGCATGGTCGGCGAGAACCCTGCAGCGGTCGAAGGGCAGGGCATCGACGTCGTGCGACTGCGCACGGGCGCTGTCACGGCCGGTTCTGCCCTCATGGGCGTTGCCGGCGCGTTCCTCACGCTCTCGGCGTTCAATGCGTTCTACTTCAACATGGTGAACGGACGCGGCTGGATCTGCATCGCGCTCGTCGTGTTCGCCGGCTGGCGTCCTTGGAAAGCGCTCGGGGGCGCGCTGCTGTTTGCTTTCTTCGACGCGCTGCAGTTGCGTCTGCAGCAGCAGGCCGGCGGCATTCCGTACCAGCTGTACCTGATGGCGCCCTATGTGCTGTCGATCGTGGCGCTCGTCGTCGTTGCGCGACGCGCCACCTATCCCCAGGCATTGATGAAGCCATGGCGCAAAGGCGAGCGGTGAGCGGATTAGCTATTTATACTGCGCCGGTGTCCGGTCCCGCGAATTCGCTCGACAGTGCGCGCCCTAATCGACCGCGATGCTTGGTTGCTGGCGATCGTGCGGGCGATTGTTTCGGCCGGGCATCTCGCCCGGGCACCAATTTCGTCCGCTCCATTGTCTTCGGACCTTTTCGAAGAGGATTGTAGGTCCGAGGCGGCCGCCGTCGCCCGCATCATGTACGCGCGTACAACGCTCATCCTGCCGGCCGCAATGATCGTGACCAGTGCCGGTTCCGTCTTCCGGCGCGCGCCTTGGCGCTTCGCGTTCTGGTGCTGCCTGGCCTATGCGCTGGTGATCGCCGCGTGGTCTGCTCCCACGCCCGGGAGCGGCGAGACACCGGCGCAATCGGAGCAGAGCGTCAAGGCGGCGTTTCTTTACAAATTCCTGAGCTACGTCGATTGGCGCGCAGGCACCTTTGCCGAGCCGGCGTCCCCGATCGTCATCGCGGTCATGGGTGCCGACGACATCGCGGATGCGTTGAACGTCGTGGTCGGCGGCCGCAAGGTCGGTGAGCATCCGGTCGAGATCCGCCACGTCCGACTAACCGATCCGCTCGACGGTGTGCACATGCTGTTCGTTGGCCGCGACCAATCCGCGCGGACCCGTCAGGTGGCCGCGCTCGCGCAGCGCCGGGGCATGTTGCTCGTCACCGACTACGAAGGCGCGCTTGACGATGGCAGCGCAATCAACCTCGTCGTCATCGAAAATCGAGTTCGGTTCGAAGTGTCGCTCGACGCCACCGAGAAGAGCGGCCTGAAGCTCAGCTCGCGCATGCTTTCGCTTGCGCTATGGGTGCGACCGGCAAGCTGATGACCGGTGCGGGCCGCTCGGTCCGCAGCAAACTGATGCTCGTCGTGCTCGCGACGACGATCGCGGCTCTTGTCGTCGCCGCCATTGCACTCGTCGTCTACGAAACGCGCACTTACGAGCGCTACACGGCCGCCGGTCTCATGTCGCAGGCCGAGATCCTCGGTCGTGCGAGCGCGGCCGCGCTCGTGTTCGACGACCCGGTGGCCGCGCGCGAGAACCTCGCGCTGTTGCAGGTCCAGCCGCAGATTCGCGCGGCCGCAATCTATACGCCGGCGGGGCGTCTCTTCGCAAGCTACGGCTCGACCGACGTGTTCGGTCCCGGGTTCGCACCCCAGCCGCAGGCGGATGGGTACGCGATCGAGGGTCGGCAGATCGTCGTGTTCAGGCGCATCGTGCAGGATCAGGAGCTGCTCGGCACCGTCTATCTTCGCGCGGTCTACGGTCTCGATGTCAGGCTGCGCGACTACCTCGGCATCCTCGGCGTCGTGCTGATCGCGAGCCTGGCGTTCGCGCTGCTTTTGTCCGCCGGTCTGCAGCGCGCGATCACGCGGCCCATCCTGGCCGTCACCGAAGTGGCGCGACAGGTGATCGAGCGGCGCGATTTTTCGCTGCGCGTCGAGAAGACGACGAACGACGAGATCGGCGTTCTCGTCGACGCCTTCAATGCGATGCTCGCCGAAGTGGGCCGGCGCGCCGATGCCCTTGAAGCGTCGAACGCGACGCTCTCGCGCGAGAGCGCCGAACGCCGCGAGGCCGAGGAGGCATTGCGCATCGCCGATCGCCGCAAGGACGAGTTCCTGGCGATGCTCGCGCACGAGTTGCGCAACCCGCTCGCTCCCCTTTCCAATGCGCTCGAGATCCTGAAGCGTGTCGGCGCGCCGACGGCGGTGGCGCAGCAGGCACGCGACATGATGGATCGTCAGTTGCGCCAGATGGTTCGGCTCGTCGACGATCTCCTCGATGTGTCGCGAATCACGACGGGCAAGCTGGCGATCAAGCCGAAGCGCTGCGAGCTGCGCGACGTGGTGCGAAGCGCCGTCGATACGGCCAAGCCGCGCATCGAAGCGCGCCAGCACACGCTGACCGTTACGCTCCCCGACGCGCCCGTCCACGTCGACGCCGATCCGACGCGCCTGTCGCAGGTATTCTCGAACCTGCTGAACAACGCGGCGAACTATACGGAGCCCGGCGGGCAGATCGCACTTCGCGCTACGGCCGACGACGACTGCGTCACGGTTTCCATCAAGGACAACGGCATCGGCATCGCTCCCGAAATGCTCGGGCCGGTGTTCCAGATGTTCGCACAGGCCGACGAATCGCTCGAACGCGTCCATGGCGGTCTCGGCGTCGGCCTGACGCTTGCGCGGCATGTGGTCGAGCTGCATCGCGGAACGATCGAAGCGCGCAGCGAAGGCATCGGTCGAGGGAGCGAGTTCATCGTCCGATTGCAGCGCACACGCGGCGACAGGCAGTCCGACGCATCGGGATCGGACACCTCACCGCAGCCCACCGCGCTCGGCTGATCCGTCTTACGCGCGCGTTCGTTCGCTTGCGCTGGCACATCCCTTGCGACCGAAGGGGTATATTGAAAGCATCGCGGAGTACAAATGGGCATCGACCTACCTGCACCGGCCAAGCACATTCGACTGACGTCGCATCATCCGATCGACGGCGCCAGTCCTGCGCCGCCGATTCGCTGGGGTGCGTCTGATGCACTGCAACGCGGGCCGATCGTCGGCACGACGACGCATCGCAGCCAGCGCAACGTCATCGGCACGCACAGCGGCAGCTATGGCGTTTATCGCGCGCTCGCGGTTGCCGCGAAGTCGTTGATCCGCGGACATCGTCCCGATCTCACCAATACATCGCCGACCGACCTGATCGGCCCGTATGCGCAGTGGTTCGACCCGGCGCGCATCGTGTCGCTGGATCCTTGGGGCGCCGTCGTCGCTGACGTCTACAAGGCGTTCCTCGCGGGCGGTTACGACATCCGGCCGACGATTGCCGTCACAAAGGCGCATATCGACTTGCCGGAAATTCGACATGCAATCGCCGCCGGTCGGCTCGCGGTCGACGGCAAGACGCTCCTTCCGAACGCATCCGTCGTCGTGACGAAGGCGGCGATCGAGCCGGTGTGGTGGTTGCCCGGGGTCGCTGCGCGGTTCAACGTAAGCGAGGCGGATTTGCGTCGCGCGCTTTTCGAGGAAACGGGCGGCATGTACCCCGAGCTCGTCACGCGAAGCGATCTCGAAGTGCTGCTGCCTCCCGTCGGTGGTCAGACCGTATACGTTTTCGGCGATCCGCGCGACCTGGCGAATCCGGACGTGACGCTCACCGCGCGCGTGCATGACGAATGCAATGGATCGGACGTGTTCGGCTCCGACATCTGCACGTGCCGTCCCTACCTGACGCATGCGATCGAGGAGTGCATTCGCGGTGCGCAGGCGGGCGGCGTCGGTCTCGTCGTCTATTGTCGCAAGGAGGGACGCGCGCTCGGCGAAGTGACGAAGTTCCTCGTGTACAACGCCCGCAAGCGCCAGGAAGGCGGCGACAGCGCGAACAATTATTTCCTGCGCACCGAATGCGTCGCCGGCGTACAGGACATGCGTTTCCAGGAGCTGATGCCCGACGTCCTGCACTGGCTCGGCGTGCGCAAGATCCATCGGTTGGTGTCGATGAGCAACATGAAGTACGACGCGATCGTCGGTTCCGGCATCGAAGTCGGGACACGCGTGCGCATTCCGGAAGACCTCGTTCCCGAGGATGCGCGGGTCGAGATCGCGGCGAAGAAGGCGGCCGGGTACTTCTGCGAAGGAGACGCGCCCGACGCCGCACATCTGTCGAGCACGAAAGGCCGTCCGCTTTGATGGTCACCGTCGTACCGATGCCTGCCGTCGAGTTGCTGTCGACGCGCGCCACCCGCGAGCGCTGCGCGAACATCACGCGCGCCGTGGAGGGCGGGCAATCGAAGCATTTCCGGATTCATCGCTCGCGGCTTCAGGCAGCGGCGCGCGCGGTCGCAGATGTGACGCGTCGCCGCTATCGCACGCTGGAGATTCCCTACCACAGCCGCTGGCGCCATTTCACGGCGGGCGGCGTCGATCGCAAAGGCGAGTTCGACCGGCGGATGAAGCACGCGACTGAAAGCGAACGCTTGCGTGCGCAGATCGATCTCGTGGTCATCAGCGTGCTGCTTGACGCGGGGGCGGGTGCGGCGTGGTCGTATCGCGAGCCGGGTACGGTGGACGATTACCAGCGCTCGGAAGGTCTCGGCGTCGCGACGTTCTGTGCGTTTCTCGCCGGCGCGTTCTCGGCCTCGCCGGGCGAACCGATGCGGGTCGACGCCGCCGCTCTGACCGACATCGACGCGGCTGCGCTCGGGCGCTGGTTTCAGGTAGGCCGCGACAATTCGCTCGTCGGTCTCGAAGGTCGCGCCGCGTTGCTGCGGCGCCTGGGCGACGTGCTCGAAACCCGTCCGGACCGATTCGGCCTTACGTCGCGGCCTGCGGCGCTCTTCGATCGGATGCTCGGCACGCGCACCATTGCGGCGCCTGCGATCCTGCGTGCGCTGCTCGAAGGCTTCGGCCCGATCTGGCGCGCGAACCCGACGTTTGCAGGTGAAGACGCCGAGGCGCGGATCCACGGCGACGTCTGGCGTCATCGCAATGCGGGCG
>JBKPOL010000330.1:0-6491 GCA_046733075.1 Pseudomonadota bacterium
ATGCTGGCCGCGCTCTTTCTTCACAGGGAGAACGAGGAAGCGCGATGGGCCTCGCTCTTTCGACGCACGGCGCGGAAACTCCGGTCGCAACTCGAGTGGTCCGAGCGATACCAGTGTCACTACTGGACGCAGGACATGTACGGTACGCGCAGCAGCTACCTCGACGCCGTGCATGGATTCGTCGCAACGGCCCTGCCGGATGCGCGGACCCACGAGGCGCGATGGCTCGAGCGCGCCCGTGCGTTCGCAATGGATGGAATCGCGCAGATGGAGCAGAAGAACGGCGGGTGGGCAGGCAGCGTTATTCGCTCTGGACCGGGGATCCCGGCTTCGCGATCTACCTCTGGGATTGCATCCGCGCAATCGCCGCATTTCCTACGCTCGACGTGTTCTTGCGACCCATTGAACGCTCGCTCGAAAGCGCCCGCGCAGGTTGAACGGTAGGAATATCCGTACAACGCTTTCGGCAAACGACTGGATACGAACGGCCGCGAAGACGGGAATAGTCTCGGAGTCGTGGTTGAGCCAGATACAGTCGCCCGTCGCCCGTCCCAAGGAGGCACGAGGACCGCCCGCACGCCGACTTCCATGCCCGGCCGCAAGGTCGGAGCGCTGACTGATGGGGGCGTGCTGCCCGAACGCCGCGCCGCCCCTGGGCGGGGTCACCCGCTCCACCTTCCCGTCAAGACTCTTCCGCAGCCGGACGAAACGACGTGCGGTCCCACGTGCCTTCACGCGATCTATCGTTACTGGGGTGAAGACGACACGCTGCAGGAAATCATCGAGCGCATGTGGACGCTCGAGCACGGCGGCACGTACGCCGTATTCCTCGGTTGCGATGCGCTGCGCCGCGGCTATCGGGCGCGCATCTACACGTACAACATCACCGTGTTCGATCCCACGTGGTTCACGCAGCCGAACATCGACATCGCCGAGCGTCTGCTTGCTCAACGGGAACGCAAGCACGACGTGCGGATCCAGCACGCGACCGACGGCTATCTCGAATTCCTGAAGCGCGGTGGACGTCTGCGTCTCGCCAGTCTGTCGCCCCGCCTGCTTGGCGGCATTCTGCGCTGCAGGTTTCCGATCCTGACCGGCCTTTCGTCCACGTATCTGTATCGCGCAGCGCGTGAGCTCGACGTCGACGGAACCCCGGATGACGTCGGCGGCCACCCGGTAGGCCATTTCGTCGTGATCGCAGGATGGGACCACGTCCGCGAACGCGTGCTGGTCGTCGATCCGCAGCAACCGAATCCGTACGGCTCCTCGCACGAATACTGGATCGGCGTCGAGCGCGTGCTTGCTGCGATCCTGCTCGGAATCGTCACGCACGACGCCAACCTGCTCGTCATCTATCCGCCGCACGGCACCCGCCGACGATGAACATCTATTTCGTCGTCAATCACGCACGCGACTGGCCATTCGAAATCGAGGGTGTCCGCGTGTTGACGGCGCGGGAATACCTGACCGACCCGGCATACGCCGAGCATCAGTCGGCAAGAATCGTCAACCTCTGTCGAACCGATCGCTACCAAGGCCGCGGCTACTATGTGTCGCTGCTCGCCGAGGCGCGCGGCCACCGCGCGCTTCCGGAAGTGAAAACGCTCGGCGATCTCCATGCGCAGCACTTCGAGCAGATGGTCAGCCCGACGGTGCTCGATCAGGTACAGCGCACATTGAGCGCGAATGGCGACGACACGTGCAGCGTGGACGCTTGGTTCGGGCGCGATCCTCGCAAGCGCAATGAAGGCGTCGCCCAACAACTCTTCGCCGCGCTCCGCATCCCGCTGCTCCGCGCCGCATTTCGGCGCGACCACGCGCGCTGGCGGCTCTGCGGCCTCGAGACCCTTGGCTTGCACGACATCCCGCCGGCGCAGCACGCGCTCCTCGTCGATTTCGCAACCGAGTATGTTCGGCGCGGGAACCGGCCGCGCGCGGTCGAAGCGCCTCGCACATCCCCATCGATTGCCATCCTGCATACGGCCGACGAGCAGGACCCGCCATCTAATGAGACAGCGCTTGCCAAGTTCGAGCACGCTGCGCGGGAGCTTGGCATGCGCAGCACCTTCATCTGCCGGGACGATATCGAGCGGCTCCAGGAATTCGACGCGCTGTTCATCCGCGATACGACCGGGGTCAGTCACTACACGTATCAGTTTGCGCGCCGGGCCGCGAGCGAGGGGCTCGTCGTCGTCGACGATCCCGATTCGATCCTCAAGTGCACGAACAAGGTGTACCTGAACGAACTCTTATCGCGCCACCGGGTGCCCGTTCCCAAGACGTTGATGGTGCATCGTGAAAACGTCGACCAGATTCTTCCGGTGCTCGGCCTCCCCTGCATCGTCAAGCAGCCGGACAGCGCGTTCTCGCTCGGCGTGGTGAAGATCGAGACACTCGAGGCGCTTCACCAATGTCTCGACCAGCTCTTCATGAAATCGGATCTGGTCATCGCGCAGGAATGGTTGCCGACCGCGTTCGACTGGCGTGTCGGGGTGTTCGATCGCCGCCCGCTTTACGTCTGCAAGTACTTCATGGCGAAGGGCCACTGGCAGGTCGTCAAGCGCGAATCGGGCCGCAAGTTCGAAGGCTCGACCGTCGCGCTGTCGGTCGGCGAAGCGCCCGAGGTGGTCATCCGCACGGCCGTCCGAGCCGCGAACCTGATTGGCGACGGACTCTACGGTGTCGATCTCAAGCAGGACGGCCAGCAGTGCTACGTGATGGAAGTAAACGACAACCCGAATATCGACGCGGGCAACGAGGACGGCGTGCTCAAGGATGCGCTTTATCGGGAGATCATGGGCGTGTTCATGCGCCGCATGCAGGAACGCAAGCGGATGAGTACGGCATGACCGGACGCTTCACGATACCCGCTTTCTCGGCGTACGGCCTCGAGCTCGAGTACATGATCGTCGACCGCCGCACGCTCGCGGTTCGTCCGATTGCCGATCAGCTGTTGCGCGCGCTGGCCGGACACGACGCGAGCGATGCCGTGCGCGGGTCGCTCGGATGGTCGAACGAGCTCGTGCGTCACGTCGTCGAGGTCAAGAACCTGGCGCCGACCGCCGCGCTCGACGAACTGCCCGCGCGCTTCCAGGACGAAATTTGCGCGGCGAACCGGATGCTCGAAGTCGTCGATGCGCAGTTGATGCCGACGGCGATGCATCCGTGGATGAACCCGCGCGAGGAGACGGTGCTGTGGGACGACAGCGGGGAGATCTACCGTACATACGATCGCATCTACGATTGCCGTGCACATGGCTGGTCGAACCTCCAGAGTTTGCACGTCAACCTGCCATTCGCGGACGATCGGCAGTTCGCTCGCTTGCACGCTGCCATCAGGCTCGTGCTGCCGTTGCTGCCGGCGCTCGCCGCGAGCTCGCCGCTGGCGGACGGCGCCGACACCGGCTTTCTCGACTACCGTCTGGAGAACTATCGGTCGATCTGTGCGGTGACGCCGAGCGTGGCCGGTCGGGTCATCCCGGAAACGGTCGACACGTGCGCCGAGTATCGGACGCGCATTCTGGAGCCAATGTACGACGAGATAGCGCGCCATGATCCGGCCGGTGTGCTGCGCTACGAGTGGTTGAATTCACGTGGTGCAATCCCGCGCTTCGATCGCAACGCGATCGAGATTCGCCTGGTCGACGTTCAGGAATGTCCTCGCGCGGACGTCGCGATTGCGGCCGCAACCATCGCCGTCGTGCAAGCGCTTTACGACGAGCGCGCATCGTCGTTCGAGGACCAGCACGGCATCGATACCGACTTGCTCTTCAGGACGCTGCTCGCGACCATTCGCGACGCGGAACGGGCGGTGATCGACGATGCGCGCTACGTCGCGGCCCTCGGCCTGCCCGGCGGATCGTATCGCGCCGAGGATGTCTGGTGCTCGCTGCTCGAGCGCGCTCCGGACACGCCGAGACAATGGTGGCGGCCCATCGTCGACACCATCGCTCGCGAAGGACCGCTTGCGCGGCGCATCCTGCGCGCCGTTGGCTCCAAGCCGGATAGGGCTCGGTTGCACGAAGTCTACGGCCGGCTTTGCGAATGTCTGCGCGACGGCCGCATGTTGGCGTAGCTTCGCGGCCAACCTGCATCCTCGTCAGCTGCGAGCATGGCGGCAATCGCATTCCGCCGCAGTACGCCACGATGTTTCGCGCTCGGCGCCGGCTGCTCGACTCGCATCGCGGCCACGACCCCGGCGCGCTTGCGATGGCGCGCTCGCTTGCGCGCGCGTTCGACGCCACGCTCCTTTCTGCGACGGTCAGCCGCCTGCTGGTGGAGCTGAACCGCTCGCCCGGGCGCCAATTCCGCCAGTCGCCGATCATGCGCAACGCGCCGGCCGAGCTTCGCCGCGAAGTATGCCGCCGCTACTATTTTCCCTACCGGAACGCGGTCGAGGCGTTCGTCCGCGCTGCTGTCGAGCGCGGCGAGCGGGTCGTGCACATCTCTTCGCACTCGTTCACGCCATCGCTCGACGGCACGTCGATCCGGCGCTGCGACGTGGGCCTGCTGTACGACCCGGGACGCGACGCAGAGCGCGCGCTCTGCCTGCGCTGGCAGGCCGCCCTCGCGCAATTCGCGCCGGAATGGATCGTCCGGCGCAACTATCCGTACCGCGGTCGAAGCGACGGACTGACGCGCTACCTGCGCACCCGCTACGGCGATGCAAGCTATAGCGGAATCGAGCTCGAGATCAACCAGAAACACGTGCGGCGTCATGGCGCGATCGATGCGCGGGAAAGCGCAGCGATCATTGCCGCACTGCGTGTGGCACTTGCACACGCCGGCGCCGACGTCCGGCTTCCGCACAGCGCGCCGCTTCCACGAACGCGCCGGCGGGTCCGTGCGGCGCGGCCTGTTTCGATCAGCGCTGCAGGTTCTCGTTGAAGAATGCGAGCGTCCGCGACCACGCGAGCTTCGCCGCCGCCTCGTCGTAGCGCGGCGTCGTGTCGTTGTGAAATCCGTGTTGCACGCCCGTGTATATGTACGCCTGGTAGCGCACGCCATTCTTCTTCAGCGCTTGCTCCCACGCGGGCCAACCCGGATTGATGAACGTGTCCTCTCCCGCATAGTGGATCAGCAGTGGCGCCTTGATCTTCGCCGTTTGCTCGGCGCTTGGCTGACGTCCATAGAACGGAACGGCACCTGCGAGGTCGGCGAAGCGTACCGCCATCTCGTTGACGATGCCGCCGCCGAAGCAGAAGCCCATCGCGCCTACGTTCCCGTTGCATTCGGGTCGGGATCTCAGGAATGGCACCGCGGCCAGCAGATCCTCGGTCCGCTTCTTGGCATCGAGCTTGCCGAACAAAGCGGCCGCCTTTTCATCGTCGCCCGGATACCCACCGACCGGCGTCAGCGCGTCGGGCGCGAACGCGACGTAATTCTCGACGGCGAGCCTTCGCGCCACATCTTCTATGTACGGGTTGAGCCCGCGATTTTCGTGGATGACGACGGTGCCTGGCAGCTTGCCTGCCGCCGCCGCAGGACGCACCAGATAGCCGCGCATCATCCCCGATCCCGCGGCGGGAGACGGGTACGGCACGTACTCGGCGCGGATTCGCGGATCGTTCTTGGAAATCTGCTGCGCCCACGCGTAATTGGGCCGCAGGCTTTGGAGCATCGCGGCAGCGGTGAAACCGCCGACCGCGTATTTCGCGGCGCGATCGAGAAATTCCCGCCGGGTGATGGCGCCATGTACATAGCGATCGAGCAGCCTCAATACCTCCGGCGGAAAATCGCTTGCTTTCTTGCGTTCCATTGCGCTCACGGTCCTCAAGGTTGAATGGGCTCGAGCCCGCATGCCGCTGCAAGCAGCTCGTAGGAGCGGTGACGGGCGGCGGGATCGTGGGTCCAGGTGACGACCACCAGCTCGTCGAGTTGCAGTCGATCCGCAAGCTCGCGTAGGCGGGCAGCGACGACATCGCCCGTCCCCACCAGTGCCTTGCGACGCAATGCTTCGATCGTCGCGCGCTCGGCGTCCGTATACGGATACGACGCAGCAAATTCCGGCGTCACGAGCGGCTGGCGTAGGCCCTTCTCGAATCCCACTCGCCAGAACTCGCGCGTTCGCAACAGGCGCCGCGCCTCGGCGTCGGTATCGGCGGCGAGCGCCCATACGCAGATCGTGGCACGCGGCTCCGGATAGCGGCTGCTCGGACGATACTTCTGCCGATAAAGCGCGAGCGCCTCTTCGACGCCGCGACCTTCGGTGAAGAAGTAGGCGAATGCATACGGCAGGCCGAAGTGGGCGGCGAGCTGCGCACCGTAATCGGAACTGCCGAGAATCCACAGCTCGGGAGCGGTCGGCCCGATCGGATGCGCCTTGATCGCGGCGAATGGATGATCGTCATCGAGAGGCTCGTTCGCAACCCACGCCCGAAGCTCGTGGACCTGGCGCGGAAAGTCTTCTGCCGCGTTCGCGTACGGGTTCAGCGCATAGGCGGTAAGCCGATCGGAACCCGGCGCGCGGCCGACGCCGAGATCGATCCGGC
>JBKPOL010000331.1:0-3151 GCA_046733075.1 Pseudomonadota bacterium
CCTGGATACCGCCCGCGCGGCCATACCCAATCACCCGAACAACAGTTCCGGCTTGATTTCGATGATTCGCTTGTCGGCGAAGGATTTGGCATCGATGATGCGGAACGCTTCGCCGAGCAGGCCCTCCACGTTCTGTCTCACCATCACTAACGGAAAACTGAGCACGCTCGCAAACGGGTCCCAGTCGTAGCATCCGAATGCGCAACCGCCGAGCTCGTCTGCGGGCAGCGTCTTGAGGAAGCGCACGACGCCTTCGAGCGCGATCGTCGAATTCACGAAGAGCGCGCGCGGCAAGCCGCCGAGATCGCGATAGAGCGCGGCTACCGCTGCCTCGGCCAGCTCGCCCGCATAGCCGCATGCGTCGATTTGCCGCGCCTCGACACGTTTGAATCGGCTCTGTACCACGTCGATGAAACCATCGATGCGGCGTCGCGTCGCATAGTCGCTCGCGATTCCGCCGATGAAATAGGGCTTGTTGCGCTTCGCTGCGCGTAGCGGCTTCGAGCGGTCACCGAGCGCGCGGGCGAGCTGTTGCGCCCCCCAGTAGTTGTCGCTGATGACGGATGTCGCACGCGTACCCGGAAGGTCCACGTTGACGTGCGCAACCCCATGGCTCGCGCACACTTCACTCACGGAATCGGGGTCGGTGGCGCCGGCGACGACCAGGTACTCGATGCGGTAGGAGATCAGCGTATGAACGGTCTCGAGCTCGAGCCGGGGATCACGCAATGTGCTGACGACGATCGGATACCAACGACGCTCGCGCGCAAGACGCTCGAACACCTGTGACATGCCGCTGAAAAAACGGTTGTCGTGCATCGGGATGATCATGCCGATCAGTCCCGACCGGCTTTTGCGCAGGCCGCTCGCCTGGCGGTTGATGCTGTACTTCTCGGCCGCCGCGAGTTGCTGCACCTTGAGCGCGGTTGCCTCCGCGATACGCCGCTCTTTCCAGTTTCCGCTCAGGACGGCGCTCACCGTCGACGCCGAAACATCGGCGAGCGCGGCAAGGTCGTAGATCGTCGATTTCTTCCTGGTCATGCGTCGCTGTAAGGCGCGCGTGGGCACGCTGTTCCGCGGCTGGTTCCGAGCAAAAGAGTCAGGGGGCATGGACCGCTCACAACCGACTGTCACCGCCTGCCACGCCAACCGCTTGCAGACGCGCGCTCGCAATTACCGCCTGCTACGCGAACGGCTTGCAGACGCCCGTTCGCAATGCCAAAATCATACCGTTTCGCACAATCGATTGTGCACCGCCGTCTGGCCCTTCCCCGGCCCTCGAGCGGACAGCGCAACCTATTGCGGCAGGAGGAGATTCCTAGGTGGCGAGCAGCGATCCCGCGCGGCCGAACGTTCTGTGCATCGTCAGCGACGATCAAGGGCCGTGGGCGCTTGGTTGCGCGGGCAATCCGGAGATTCGGACCCCCACGCTTGATCGTCTTGCCGACGCTGGTATCCGGTTCGAAAACTTCTTCTGCACGTCCCCGGTCTGTTCCCCGGCTCGCGCCTCGCTGCTGACCGGCGACATACCGTCGCGACACGGCGTGCATGACTGGATTCGGGTGGGAAGCATCGGTCCGAACCGCGTCGACTACCTCGCGGGCCAGACGCTCGTCACCGACGTTCTCGCCGCCGCGGGCTATCGATGCGCGCTGATCGGCAAATGGCACCTCGGCGCGAGCGACCTGCCGCACCCGAACTTCGTCAAATGGTTCGCGCACCAGTCGGGGATGGGTCCGTACTACGGCGCGCCGATGGTCGATCACGATCGGCCGTGCACGATCGATGGCTACATTTCCGATGTGCTCTGCGATGCCGCGCGTGCGTTCATCCGTGACGAGTCGCGCCGCGCCGAGCCGTTCTGGCTGAGCCTCTGTTTTACTGCCCCGCACTATCCCTGGATCGACAGTCACCCGAAGGCATTCACCGACCTCTATCGGGACTGTGCATTCACCACATGCCCGGATGAACCGCCTCATCCCTGGTTCATCGGCGGTGCAGCGGCGATCGAGAAGGGCCGCAAGGAAAGGCGCGAAAGCCTGATCGGTTACTTCGCCGCAGTGAGCGCAATGGACGCGGCGATCGGTCGCGTGCTGCAGGAGCTCGAGACGCAGGGCCTCACCGAGAACACGCTGGTTGTCTTCATCAGCGATAACGGCATGAACTGCGGCCACCACGGCATCTGGGGCAAGGGCAACGGCACCCGTCCTCAGAACATGTACGACACGTCGGTCAAGGTGCCCTGCATCTTCTCGCAGCCGAAGCGCATCCGCGCAGGACAAGTGAGCGGCGCGCTGTTGAGCGGCTACGACATGTTTCCGACGCTGCTCGACTACGTGAACGCTCGTCACGACGACACGCGACGAAAGCCGGGGCGAAGCTTCCGCGCGATCCTCGAAGGCGGCACCATGGCAAGCGAGCCGATCGTCGTCTATGACGAATACGGTCCGGTGCGCATGGTTCGCACTTCGGAGTGGAAGTACGTGCATCGCTATCCCGACGGGCCACACGAACTCTACGACCTCCACGCCGACCCCGGCGAGCGAATGAATTGTGTCGACGACGTCCGCCATGCGGATGTGGTGAAAGCGTTGCGGAACCGATTGGAGGAATGGTTCGCCACCTACGTCGACCCTCGGCGGGACGGCGTCGACAAGGGCGTGACGGGTTGCGGCCAGCTTGGCCTCGTCGAACGCAGCGATGCCGCGCATCCGATGTTCGCCGACTCGCACACGAGCGACACCGATTGGGATCTGTGGGTTGCAAACGACGACGGCCGCACGAACTGAGTCGCGAGCCCCGAGCCGCAGATAGAAGACGAGGAATTCCACCATGAACAACAGCGACCGCATGACGGCGATCGTATGCCACGCTCCCCAGGACTACCGCGTCGAAAAGATTTCGCGGCCGCTCGCCGGTGCCCGCGAGATGGTGATCCGCATTGGAGCATGCGGCATCTGCGCAAGCGACTGCAAATGCTGGTCGGGCGCCAAGATGTTCTGGAGCGGAACCACGCCGTGGGTCAAGGCGCCCGTCGTGCCCGGGCACGAATTCTTCGGCTACGTCGAGGAGCTCGGTGACGGCGCGGCCGAGCATTTCGGCGTCGCGGTCGGCGACCGCGTCATCGCCGAGCAGATCGTTCCCTGCGAGC
>JBKPOL010000332.1:0-5364 GCA_046733075.1 Pseudomonadota bacterium
GATGAATGGCGCGGCTCCCTGCGTCGCGCTGGGGACATTGCTGCATGGCGCCTCGATAGTTTCGCAATCCGCAGCGGCGCAGAGAACACGTCAGCGTCCACATAGCCCACACGACAACAAGCATCAACCCACTGGAGGACCGCAATGAACCCGATTGACCTCCGCTCGGATACGGTCACACGCCCTTCGCAGGAAATGCGATCGGCAATCGCTGCGGCCCCCGCACCTGGACGTCTCGCGGGAACAGTGTGCGAAAGCGGCCGAGATCCTCGTCGACATCGTTAGCGGCTCGCTCATCTAGCCACGGCACAGGACGGAGTGTTGGCAGCGTCCCGATTCGCGGGTTCGATCCATTCGCTCGTCACACGTCTCCGCTCGAACCCGATCCTTTCGATCGTCACACGCGTCCGCTCGAACCCGATCCATTCGATCGCCACACGCCTCCGCTCGAACCCGTTCTGCCGTTTGCTAGACTGGCACGGCTTGAAGTGGACCGCGCGCCGAGCGTGACAACGCATTTGGACACTCATCCGTCGCAGGCGGCGTCATCCTCGTGTCGAGACAGCGCCGCCGACGTCGTAACGTTCCTGCTCACGGACATCGAAGGATCGAGCCTGCGCTGGCTCCACCATCGCGCGGCGATGCAGGAAGCGTTGCGCGAGCACGATCGCATCCTGAACGATGCCGTCGCCGAACGCGGCGGTCGCGTCTTCAAGACCACGGGCGACGGTCTCTACGCCGCATTCGATCTGCCCGCTGACGCGGTGAACGCGGCCGTAGCCGCACAGCAAACGCTTGCGGCGCGCGACTGGTCGTCGGTAGGCGGCCTTACCGTGCGCATGGCGCTCCACGTCGGCACGGCGGAGCGCCGCAACGCCGACTACTTCGGCCCTGCCTTGAACCGTGCTGCCCGCTTGCTGCCGCTTGCGCACGGCGGGCAAATTCTCGTGACCGCGGCTGCGGCGGAAATGGTCGCGTCGGAGCGCGACAGCGGGTACGCGTTTCGGCTTCTCGGAACGTACCCGCTCGACGATCCGCTCCAGCAGGTTGGCGTGCTTCAGGTCGATGCGCGTGGCTTGCGATGCGACTTTCCGCCGCCGCGAAGCGCCGATGTTCGTCCGACCAACGTACCGAGGCAACTGAGTCCGCTCATCGGTCGCGAGGCGGATCGCGAGCGACTGCTCGCGCTGTTGCGCGCGCATTCGCTCGTCACCGTCACCGGACCGGGCGGCGTCGGGAAGTCGTGCCTTGCCGTAGACGTCGTAGCCGACATGCTTACCGACTTTGCCCAAGGGGCATGGCTCGTGGAGCTTGCACCGATCAGCGATCCCGGTCTCGTGGCCGGGGCCGTGGCTAACACCCTCGAGATCCCACTCTCGCCCGGGCACTCCCCGGTCAAGGCGCTCGTTGCACGTCTTCGCACGCAGGAAATGCTGCTTCTGATCGACAACTGCGAGCATGTGATCGAGGCCGCGGCGCATGTCGTCGAAAGCATCCTTTCCAATGCGCCCAGAGTCCGCGTGCTTGCGACCTCACAGGAGCCGCTCGGCGTCGCTGGCGAACGCGTGATGCGCCTGTCGTCCCTCACGGTTCCGCGCGCGCGCCATCTGGCCGCCGTGGATGCGTTCCATTCGGGCGCGGTTAGATTGTTCGTGGAGCGGGCGCGCGCCGCGGACACGAATTTCCTGCTCGACGATCGCAACGCGTCGAGCGTCGCGGCAGTTTGCCGGCGGCTCGATGGCATCCCGCTCGCGATCGAAATGGCCGCTGCGCGCGTACCGCTCCTCGGCATCGAAGTTCTTGCGCGGAAGCTGGACGAGCGCTTTCGCATTCTCGCGAGCGCACGGCGAACAGTGCTTCCCCGTCAACAGACACTGCGCGCGACGCTCGACTGGAGCCACAGCCTTCTATCCGAGCAGGAGCGGACCGTGTTCCGACGGTCGTCGATCTTCGCCGGCGGGTTCACGCTCGAGGCGGCCGCTGCTGTGCTGCAAGATCAAGCGCTCGACGAGTTCGATGTCATCGACGCACTGGGCCGCCTGGTTGCCCGCTCGCTGGTTGTCGCCGATATCCATGACACCGATACACGCTATAGGTTGTTCGAGACGACGCGTGCCTATGCAATGGAACGGCTTTGGGAATCCGGGGAAGCCCGTGCCGTTACCCGAAGGCATGCGCGCTTCTTTCACGATTTGTTCGAGCGCGCATATACCGAATCGTGGAAGGCGAGCGATACGGCGTGGCGCAACGATTATGCCGCCGAGCGCGACAACGTTCGCGCCGCGCTCGAATGGGCGCTCGGCAGCGACGGTGACGCGACGTCTGCAGTTGCCCTCGCCGGCGCTTCCAGCGTCCTCTGGACCTATCTCGCGCTGTCGGCCGAAGAACGCGCGTGGCTCGAGCGGGCGTTGCCGTACGCGAGCATGGTGCCTGCGCAACTTGCCGCGCGACTTTGGCACAGGCTCGGCATGACGTACGTCGAAGCGGCGCCGAAGCGAGGCCTGGCGGCATTCGAAACTGCGCTCGCTCTTCCAGGCGACGCCGTCGATACGGTGACGCGCGCCAGCCTTTATCGCAGCTATGCGATAGCGCTCGTGCTGACCGGCAAGACGGATGCAGCTTCCGCCGCACTCGAGGAAGCAGTGGCGCTCGCCGCACAGAGTGGCATGCCTCGCCTAATCAGCGAGATCATCACCACCCGCGCGAGCATTCGACTTCCGGCGGGCGACATGGCGGGTGCGCGTTCGGATCAGGAGACTGCGCTCGCACTCTTTCGCAGCGCGGGCGCCGACCGCAGCGCGCTCAACACGCTCAGCAATCTGGCCGATGCGGATTGGGCGATGGGAAACGTGGTCGAGGCCATCGGCGGCTTCCGTGAAGCGGCCGCGCGTCTGCGCCAGGCACCGATCGTTCACGACGATCTTCTTGCCGTAACGCTCGGCAACCTCGTCGGCGCCCTGACCGAGCAGGGCAATCTAGACGAAGCTCGATCGGTCGCGCGGGAGGCGCTTCCGCTGCTGCGTGAAGACGAGACCGCGTGGCTGTGGTTCGATCACTTCGCGCTGCTTGCGGCGCAATGTGACCGGGTCGAAGATTCGGCTCGACTCGCGGGCTACGCGGAAGCGGCGCTCGTTGCCCATGAGCGTGTACGCCAGCCGAACGAGACACGCGCCCGCGCTGCCCTCGATCGGATGTTGCGCGCAAGACTGCCGGCCGAGAGCCTGCAGCGACTGCTCGCCGATGGCGCGCTGCTCGGCGTCGAGGACGCATGTCAGCTGGCACTGTCGGCGGTTGGCGATGCCGTTAAGTCGGAATCGGTGAGCTGATTCCAGTGTCGGCAGATCGAGTTTGAGCGTGTCCCGCGCAGACGTCCGTGACTGGTTCACCCCTCGGGAACGCGATCTCGACCTGCGCCGGATCGACAACGATGCCGGGCTCGCCATTTCCGTCCTTCCGAACGGCTCGGTCTTCGCGATCGAGCATGACAACGAGGTCGGCGAGACGCTCATAAGCCAGGTTCTGGCATCGCCCGTCGACGGCGGCGTTTTCAGGATTCTCCTGCGCCTGGGTGGCTCGAGCTTGACCAACATCGAGGTCGTTGGTCCTCGTGCGCACGTTCGGCTCGCCCGCAGCGATGACCGAGTGATTTGGGAAGGCGTGACGAGCGGCATCCGTCATCGCGTGACGCTGCTGCTTGTTCACAACCGGACCGCCTGGCTTTGGCGCGTCGACGCGACGAACGCGGGCGGAATTGCCGTGCCGATCGACGCAATCTTCGTGCAGGACCTTGGACTCGGCCTCCGCGCATTCGTCACCAACAACGAAGCGTACGCGTCGCAATACATCGACCATCACGTCGCACTCCATCCGCGCTATGGAGCCGTCGTGATGAGCCGGCAGAATCTCGCCCAGGACGGCAAGCATCCGTGGGTGGTACATGGCTGTCTCGATGGCGCCAGCGGCTTCGCAACCGACGCGATGCAGTTGTTCGGACCCGGTTACCGCGATGCGGATCGGATCGATCTCCCCTTCGGAGCGCGCCTGCCCAGTCACCGATTGCAGCATGAAGCGGCATGTGCAGCGATCCAGTCACAGCCGGTAGCGCTCGAGCCGCACGCAACCAAGACGTGGCGCTTCTTCGCGCTCTACGAGCCCGATCATTCGGGACCTTCCGACGACAGCGATTTGACGAGGATCGACGCCGTTGCATGGCCCGAGCGCGACGAGAGCGCACCACCGCATGGCGACGCGAGACGCAGCCTCGTGCAGGACGCGCCTTCGGCGAACATCGTTCCGTTGAACAGCGATGCGCTGGACCTGCGATATCCCGAACGCTTTCTCGAGGAATTCGACGGCGACCGGCTCTTATCGTTCTTCACGCCCGATGGTTCCCACAATCGTCACGTCGTCCTGCGCTACAAGGAAAGCATCGTGAAGCGCCGCCACGGAGCGCTTCTGCGATCCGGCCAGGCGATGCTTCCGGACGACGCGAGCGTGTGCAGCACGTGCTGGATGCACGGCGTCTTCGCCGCGCAACTGACGATCGGCAACACGTCCTTTCACAAGCTGTTCGGCGTCTCGCGAGATTCGTACAACATCATGCGGGCGAGCGGCCTGCGCGTCATGATCGATGCCGGACATGGCTGGCGTTTGTTGACCGTACCCTCGGCGTTCGAGATGGGCTTGAGCGACTGCCGGTGGATCTACGCGCTGGGGGATCGCGTCGTCTCGGTCCGCGCCGTCGCGGCGGGTGACGATCCGGCAATGCAATGGCGCATTGCGATCGATGGCGCACCGTGTCGCCTCTTGATATTCGGCCAGCTCGTACTCGGTGAACGAGAATACGAACACCCGGGAAGCGTGCTCGTCGCCTTCGCCGATTGCAGATTCACGTTCCGACCCGCTGGCGCGTCGCTGTGGGGACAGCACTATCCGGATGCGGTCTATCACCTGGTGACGAGCACGCCGGACCAGGTGGGAAACGTGGGCGGCGACGAGCTGCTATACGCAGATGGGGCAGCGGGAAGCGGCACTCATGTCGTGATGATCACGGTTCCCACTCGGGAATTCTGCTTCGCGGTCGTGGGCTCGCTGACGGATGCCGCCGAGGCAGCGCGGCTCGCCTCGAAGTACGCGCAGGCTCGCGAAGATGTGGACCTGCTCGCGCCGGCGACCAAATTCTGGACGAGCGTGACGCGCGGGTCACGGACGGTGGGTGATGCAAGAGGCATCGCCGCACTCAACGCGTCGCTGCCATGGCTCGCTCACGACGCGATGATCCATCTGACGGTGCCGCACGGACTGGAGCAGTACACCGGTGCAGCCTGGGGAACGCGGGACGTCTGCCAGGGGCCGATCGAATTC
>JBKPOL010000333.1:0-1887 GCA_046733075.1 Pseudomonadota bacterium
CGTCGAAGGTCTCGCCGAGCCGGTGCCACAGCCAATCCGGAACGTCCGCGGCGACGGCCGGCGCGAGCGGTTCCTGCAATCGTGACTTGAAGCCCGCGAGCCACCGGGCGTCGCTTGCATTGATCGCCGGCTCGATCTCGCGCACCGAATGGCGGAACTCGCGCACCTGCACCGCGTACGCGAGCAGACGCGGATCGTCGGTTTGCGCAAGCGCTTCGAGTGAAGCCTTGCGCCGAAGATATGCGAACACGCCGTCGGAAACGATCGCGCGATCCTGTGCACCGATTTCCGCGTGCTCGCGGAAGAATGCGGAAAGCGCCGCGTCAGCCGGCATGTCGAAGCGACGAGCGCGCTCGATCGCCGCCGCGAGCGCCGCGAGCTGATTGCGGCGCAGCGTCATTGCCCGTGCAGATCTTCCGCGCGCATCGGCGGCAGTCGGGTGCCCGGCATGCCGTAAACGATGTCGTCGCCGGTTTGCGTCGTTGGCGCCGATGATTCCGACGATGGCTGCGCGGATGCGGCTATATCGGCTGGCAGCCCGAATTTCTCGGCGTCGTCAACGCGGATCGAATCCAGCAGCACTTCGAGCGTGCCTCTCGATGTGCGCGTGACGCGCATCTTGATCGGGATGTAATGCATTGAGGGTGCGAGCCAGAACCACGCATCGGTGTTGCCGTCGGCGCTGCGCCGATGCCATCGCTCGGTGAGGATCTCGCCGCGCGGCCACGCGATCGTTTCCTCGCCCTGCAGCGTCAGCGTGTAGCGCGCGACGCGTCGCGTCGTCGCAAGGCTGAATGTCTGATCGCTCTTGTCAGGCGGCGAGAAGTACGGCTGCCAGAGGATCGTCAGCGGATCGAACGCCGGCGCGTCGAGCGGCGCGCGCGCGCCGTCGTGGAGCACGACGTTGCCGGCGTCCCAATCGAAAAACGCGACCTCCCGTCGATCTGCGCTTCCTCGCTCGACCGCGAATTCGTACGGGCGCAGCCCGTGTTCCGTGATGCGGCCGCGACTCTCGATCTTGCCCGTGCCGCGCACGACCAGCGCGGCGAGCCCGCGTGCCTGGCCCACAGTCGAAATGCGATAACGGTCTTCTTCATGCTCGAAACGATACGTCGCATCGCCGATCTGGAATCCCTGAGTACCCAGAAACACCTTGTAGGCGAGATCGACGCGTGGAGGGAGCGCGACTTCAGGGGTTTGCTTGGTTGCCGCAGACGCGTTGGGCGCGGCGATCACCGGCGCGTCGGTGATCGCCGACTCCGGCGCCTTCGCCACCGCGGAAGGGGCAGCATCGGGCGTTGCGTCGATCGTCGGTCCGGGCGTGTCGCTCGTCAACGCAGGCGTAGGCGCTGTGCGCCGCGGCGTCGGTTTGCGGCTGCGTTGGGGCGGCTGCGTCTTCGCGGGTGCGGCGGGCGCTGGCTCAGCCGCGGGCACGGGCGGCGGCGGCATTTCCGTCAACGTCGCTTGGAGCACGGTCGTGTCCTCGTCGACTTGCTCGTCGATCGGCCAGAACGTCCATCCGAGGTGCAGCAACACCGAGAGCGCGAGTGCGACGAGCAGGCTCTTGCGCACGGGGCGTGGTTTGCCGAGCGAAAGCGGCCGCTCGGCGATGCGGGGCGGGCGAGGAACCATCCGTAGGATGACCTGCGGATGCGCGTCGAGTTCGAGCGCGCTCATCCGAAGCACCGCCCCAGTTGTGAATTCATCGGAAGCGGGGGACCCGGTGGGCGTTCATCCGAAGCACCACGCCCGTTCCGTATTCATCGCGTATCGCGCACACGTACGCGCCCGTTCTCGATGGCGATCCGCCCGGCGCAGAACGACGCAACCACCTCAGGCAGCAGCCGATGTTCCTGCTCGAGGACCCGCGCGGCCAACGTATCGGGA
>JBKPOL010000334.1:0-4219 GCA_046733075.1 Pseudomonadota bacterium
CCAGCGAAGCCGCGAACGCAGGCGCCGGCGCTTTGCAGACGCTCGTCCCGCAAGGCGCCGAGAACGGTTCGCAACGGGGTGACGGAGCCGGGGACTCGCGCCCGGCGGGCGGCGATTCGATCGAGGTCGTGTTCGTTGCCGATCCACGCGCAGGCGATGGAAGCTACGCCAACAACGCGTGGTTGCAGGAGCTGCCAAAACCGTTGTCGCAACTGACCTGGGACAACCCGGCGCGGCTCGGCCCCGCGCTCGCGCGAAGGCTCGGAGTCCACAACGAGGATGTCGTCAAGATCCGTGTCGGCAACCGCGAGCTTGACCTGCCGGTGTGGATCATGCCGGGCATGCCCGATGGCTCGGTCACGCTTTCGCTCGGCTACGGGCGTCGTCATGCCGGCTCGGTCGGCAACGGTCGCGGCTTCGATGTCTACCCGCTGCGCTCGAGCGACGCGTCCTGCATCGCCGAAGGCGCGTCGATCACCCGCACGGATCGCCGTTATGCGCTGGCGTCGGCGCAAACGCATCACGACATGCAGGGACGCGATCTCGTTCGCACGTTCACTGTCACGCAGGCCGCGACGTGCACGTCGACCGCCTGCGGCACGCCCGACTATCGAAGTGCCCGGACGCTGTACGACTCGCCGCCGCAAGGCCCGTACGCCTGGGCGATGAGTATCGATCTCTCCGCCTGCATCGGCTGCGGCACGTGCACGATCGCCTGCCAGGCCGAGAACAACATCCCCGTCGTCGGTAAGGACGAGGTTCGCAACAGCCGGGAGATGCACTGGATCCGCGTCGATCGCTACTACGCCGGTCGTGTCGAGGATCCGCGTACGGTCTTCCAGCCCGTGCCCTGCATGCAATGCGAGCACGCGCCCTGCGAGGTCGTCTGTCCCGTCGAGGCCTCGGTGCACGATGCGCAGGGCATCAACGTGCAGGTCTACAACCGCTGCGTGGGAACGCGCTTCTGCTCGAACAACTGTCCCTACAAGGTTCGCCGCTTCAATTTTCTTGCCTACGCCAAGGACGTGCCGGGCCTCGCCGCGCAGCGCAATCCCGAGGTGACGGTGCGCATGCGCGGCGTAATGGAGAAGTGCAACTACTGCCTGCAGCGCATCACGACCGCAAAGATCGACGCGGACCGGGAAGGCCGCACGCTACGCGACGGGGATGTTGTGACGGCCTGCCAGGCGGCGTGCCCGACGCGCGCCATCGTGTTCGGCGACCTGAACGACGCTGCGAGCGAAGTGAACGCGCGCAAGCGCTCGCCACTCGATTACGCCCTGCTCGTCGAGCTCAATACCCGGCCGCGCACCACCTATCTCGCGCGTGTCATCAATCCCGCGGCCGGACTCCCGGCGACAGGCGATCGAGCCGCGGGCGATACGGCGGCCCCCGCGACCGCTGAGGGAATGCGCGGTGGCCGCTGACTCGACTGCCACGCTGCCCCAAGGCCGGCGCTACACGGGCGCGATCATCACCGACAAGATCGCGGACATCGTGCTCGAGCGCCCCATGCATTGGGGCTATATGCTCGGATTCGCGCTTGCTACGGCCTTCACGGTGCTGCTCGGTGTCGCCATCAGTTACCTGTTCGCCAAGGGGGTCGGCATCTGGGGCGTCAATCAGCCGGTCGCGTGGGCTTTCGCGCTGACGAACTTCGTCTGGTGGGTCGGGATCGGCCACGCCGGCACGTTCATCTCCGCGTTCCTGCTGCTACTGCGCCAGCACTGGCGAACTTCGATCAATCGGTTCGCGGAAGCGATGACGATCTTCGCCGTGGCCATGGCGGGCCTCATGCCGATCCTCCATCTGGGCCGGCCGTGGTTCTTCTACTGGCTGATCCCGTATCCGGACGTGATGAACGTCTGGCCGCAATGGCGGAGCCCGCTCGTCTGGGACATCTTCGCCATCGCAACCTACATCATCGTGTCGATCCTGTTCTGGTACATGGGACTCATTCCCGATCTCGCAACGCTCCGCGATCGCGCGCGCTCGCGCGGCAAGCAGATCGCGTACGGTTTGTTCGCGCTCGGGTGGCGCGGTGACGCGCGGCACTGGCATCGCTTCGAAACGTCGTACCTGCTGATGGCGGGCCTCGCAACGCCGCTCGTCATCTCCGTTCACACCGTGGTCTCGCTCGACTTTTCGTTCGGCCTCGTGCCCGGTTGGCATTCGACGATATTTCCGCCGTACTTCGTCGACGGTGCGCTTTACTCCGGCTTCGCAATGGCGCTCGTCCTCGCCGTCCCTATGAGAAAGGTGTTTCGCCTGCAGGACTTCATCACGACGCGGCATCTCGCGAAGATGGGAACGCTGATGCTCGTGACCGGCCTACTGGTCGCGTACAGCTACCTCGTCGAAGTCTTCAACGCGTATTACAGCGGCGACCGCTTCGAGATCGCGATGATCGTCAACCGCTACGCGGGCCCCTACGCTCCCGTCGCGTGGGCGGTGATCCTCTGCAACGTCCTCATCCCGCAAGCGCTGTGGTCGACGCGCCTGCGGCAGGACCCGCGCGCGCTCTTCGTGCTCGGCATCGTCGTGCTCGTCGGCATGTGGCTCGAGCGCTTCATGATCATCGTCGTCAGTCTCACACGGGACTTCCTTCCGTCGGCCTGGCACCCGTTCTACCCGACCTTCTGGGACCTGGCGACGCTCGCGGGCTCAATCGGCGCGTTCGCGCTCCTGTTCCTGCTGTTCCTGCGCTTCCTTCCCGCCATCTCGATGTCCGAGTTGCGCAAGGAAGCGCGGCAACGACCGATACGGGTAACGACGTGAGCCGTCACGAATCGCTTTACGCGCTGCTCGCCGAGTTCGCCGAGCCGACGGCGCTCGTCCGGGCCGCGCATGCGTCGCGGAAAACCTACCGGAACGTGGACGCGTACGCGCCGTATGCGGTCGACGGACTCGCCGAAGCGCTCGGCTTCCGGCGCAATCGCGTGCCGCTCGTCACGCTGGTCGGAGGAATTCTTGGCGGCGTCGGGATTTATGCGCTGCAGTGGTATACGGCGGTGATCGACTATCCGATCAATTCGGGCGGTCGCCCGCTCGACAGCTGGCCCGTGTTCATCCCGCCGACCTTCGAGGTGACGGTCCTCGTTGCGGCGGTCGCCGCCTTCTTCGGCATGCTCGCGCTGAATGGTCTGCCGCGACTTCACCATCCGATCTTCAACGCCCGCGAGTTCGATCTCGCATCGCGCAACCGCTTTTTCCTCTGCATTCGAGCGTCCGACCCTGCGTTCGACGCGGAGCGCACGCGCACCTTTCTCGCGTCCCTCGCGCCACTTCGCGTCATCGAGGTGCCCGCATGATCGTTTGGCGAGTGATGCTCGTGATCGCAGCTGTTGTCGCCACGACCGGCTGCGAGCGCACGTTCCGCGACATGTACGACCAGCCGCGCTATAAGCCACTTGCAGCGAGCCCCTTGTGGCCGGACGGGCGCGCGTCGAGGCCGCCCGTGACGGGAACGGTCGCGCGCAGCGAGGGGACACTTGCCGGCACGACGAGCGGGCGCCTTGGCGAAATCGCTCGCTGGCCACGGTTAGCGGCGACCGACACCGTTCGCGATGATCTTCGCAGCCAGATCGGCGGCACCAACGTCGCATCCTTCGCGATGCCGCCCATCACGCTGTCGCTTCTCGTCCGCGGTCGCGAACGCTTCGACATCTTCTGCTCTCCCTGCCACAGCATCGCCGGCGATGGCGATGGAATGGTGGCGCGCCGGGGATTTCCGCATCCGCCCTCGTTCCATAGCGACCGGCTGCGTGAAGCGAGCGATGCGCACTTCTATGCGGTCATGACAGAAGGCTATGGTGCGATGCATTCGTACGCCGACCGCGTACCGCCACCGGATCGGCTCGCGATCGTCGCTTACATCCGCGCGCTCCAATTCAGCCAGCAAGTGCCCGCAACGCAGCTCGCGGAAAGCGACCGCGCGCGGCTTTCGACCCTTGCATCCCCATCGAACGGATCGCGATGATCGTCTGGTGGCGTGCGCTCCCAATCCTGTCGCGGCGCAGCGCGACGGTGGGGATAGTGGCGCTCGCCGTCTCGATTCTGGCAGGCGTCTCCGATGCGCAGCGTTTCTTCGAGGCATGGCTGCCGACGTGGCTGTTCCTCCTGGGCATCGCGCTCGGCGCGATGGCGAACGTCATGATCCACGAGCTGACGGGAGGCGAATGGGGTGAGGTGCTTCGACCGGTTCTGGAAGCGTCGATGC
>JBKPOL010000335.1:0-3445 GCA_046733075.1 Pseudomonadota bacterium
GGTCTACGTCGCTGACGTCGCAACGTGCTTCGTCCGCGCGCTCGAAGACAACGAAACGATCGGCGAGCGCTACGACCTGTGCGGCCCGAACGTCTACACGCTGGAGCAGCTCGTTCGATTCGTCGCCGAAACGAGCGGTCATCCGCGACCGGTGCTTCCGCTTCCTCCCGCACTCGCTTCGCTGCAGGCGAGCGTGATGGAACGCCTGCCGGGGTCACTGCTGACGCGCGACAACCTTGCATCGATGCAGGACGACAACGTGTGCGATGCCGGCTTTCCCCGACGCTTCGCCATCCGGCCATCTGCGCTCGAAGCGATCGCTCCCGAGTACCTCGCGCCGAGCGCGCAACACAGTCGCTTCGACTTCTTCCGCGCTCACGGCGGACGATGATGCGGCGACTGCCGCAGCCGGTGCGCGTCTATCGCGTCGGCGGCGCCGTTCGCGACGAACTGCTCGGCTTGCCCGCAGGCGACTGCGATTGGGTCGTCGTCGGCGCCAACCCCGAGATGATGGTCGCATCGGGATACACGCCGGTGGGCCGCGACTTCCCGGTATTCCTTCATCCCGATACGCGCGACGAGTATGCGCTCGCCCGGACGGAGCGCAAGCACGGGCAGGGCTATCGCGGATTCGAGTTCTTCGCGACTCCCGAAGTGACACTCGAAGACGACCTGCGCCGCCGCGATCTGACGATTAATGCGATGGCGCGCGACGAACAGGGCACGCTGATCGATCCGTATGGGGGCGAGCGCGATTTACGTGCCGGCATCCTGCGTCACGTCTCCGAAGCGTTTGCCGAAGATCCGCTGCGCGTGCTGCGTGTGGCGCGGTTCGCCGCGCGCTTCGATTTCCGCATCGCCGACCAGACGCTCGACCTGATGCGCGCAATCGTCGCAAGCGGCGAGCTCGCAACGATTGCGTCGGAACGCGTGTGGACCGAGCTTGCACGGGGCCTCGCCGAAGCGCACCCGTCGAGGATGCTGCGCGCACTTCGCGCATGCAATGCACTCGCGACGTTGATGCCGGAGATCGATGCGCAGTATCGCGTCCGCTTGAATGGGGACGACGCGGGCGCATTGACTGAGCGCGCACTCGACTGGTCCGCGCAGCAGAAGCTCGATCTGCCTGTCCGCTATGCGGCACTGACGCAGGAGCTCGACATCGTCGATGCGCGCGCCGCGAATCGACGTTCGGTGTCGGCGAACGCGCGGCGTCCTCCCTTGAAGCTAGAGACAAACCGGTCGCGCGGCGCTGCGGACACGGTAGCGGTGTCGACACGCGCGGGCGTGACGCGTGCGGAGGCGGTGTCGAAGCGATTGCGCGTCCCGCTCGAATGCCGCGATGCCGCGCGGCTCGCCGCGCGATGGCATCGCAAGCTCGCCGTCGCGCAGACGCTCGCTCCCTCGGAGCTTCTTGCGCTGATCACCGACGTCGACGCGCTTCGACGTCCTGATCGCCTCGACACGCTCCTCGAATCGACGGCCGCGCACCTCGCGGCGACGCGCGGCGCAGCCAACTGGGACGGCCCCGAGGCCCGCATCGTTCGCGATGCGGTGGCGGTCGTCCGCAGTGTGGATGCCGAAACAATCGCGCGCGATGCGATTGCGCGCGCGGCGTCCGGTTCAGCGCCCGTGACGGGGCAGCGAGGAGAGCGGATTCGAGCGGCGCTCCGCGAGGCGCGCCTGGCGGCGCTGCGCCGGTGGAGACGCGGTATTCATAGCGAGAGCGCCCAGAACGCGGGCCGGCCGCCGCGCGGCGAGCGTGGCCGGAGCGCGGACCGGCCTATACGCGGTAAGCCACCGCGCGCATGACGTCGGCCGCCGCGCGCATCGCTCGGCGAACCGGAAAGGGGAGCGGCAGTCCTCCGGCTTCGAGCGCCATCGCGCCGTGGCGTGCTTCGTCGTCGCGCATCTGCGAGACGATCGCCCGGCTCTTCGTGTCGCTCGCGGGCAACCGCTCGATGTGCGCCGTCAGATGCTCTTCGACCTGGCGCTCGGTTTCGACGACGAAGCCCAGGTTCGTGCGGTCCCCGGCGAGCCCAGCGGCAAGGCCGATCGCGAAGGATCCCGCATACCAGAGCGGGTTCAGCAGCGATGGTCGCGCGTTCAGCTCGGCGAGCCGCGCCTGCGTCCACGCGAGGTGATCTTCTTCCTCGCGGGCGGCGCGCGCGTAACGCTCGCGCACGTCGACATCGCGCGCGACAAGGGATTGCGCCGCGTAGAGCGCCTGTGCGCACACTTCGCCGGTGTGATTGACCCGCATCAGGCCTGCGGCATCGCGGCGCTCGAACCGTTCGAGCGCGGGCTCCGGCAGCTCGCGTCCGGGAATCGGGCGTGCGGACGTTACCGTGCCGGTCAGCGTGCGCAGCGCCCGATCGAAGCCGATGATCAGG
Source organism: Pseudomonadota bacterium (assembly GCA_046733075.1). Classification (GTDB taxonomy): domain Bacteria; phylum Pseudomonadota; class Gammaproteobacteria; order Burkholderiales; family Casimicrobiaceae; genus VBCG01. Next base: position 2,394 of record JBKPOL010000335.1, read on the forward strand.
GAATCCGGGGTCATGACGGTTCCAATCCTTTATCTTCTCAAGTGACGGGACAAGACGCGGGGATCGAGGGCAATTGACGTCAACTTGCATCGTAGCGCCAAAACACAACGGGCGCCCGAAGGCGCCCGCTTGTGCTGATCGACAATCCCGGTCGCGCCGGGTGCCAGGCGTTTTTAGAAGAAGTGGATCATGCCGAGCACGATACCGGTCGGCTTGCCGCCGATGGCGATCGGGTACGGATTGATGTTCCACGTGTACGACGCATTGCTGTCGTTTTGCACACGGGTGTATCCGGCATAGACCTGCGTGCGCTTGCTGAACGGATACGTGTAGCTGATTTCGTAGTTGTCGGAGCTTGTATCCGACCCCTTCGCCAGGCCGCCGACGCGCGAGCCATCCGCCGAACTGCCCTTGCCGTCGTTGGCACGCTGCCACGAGATATACCACGTGCCGGGACCCATCGGGATCGTGCCGCTGACACCCCACAAGTCGCGCTTCAGGTCGCCGCCGGTGACGACGTCGTATTTCAGCCGCTCGTACACTGCCGCGACCCGCACCACGCCGAAGTTGTAGGCGCCAGTAACGGTTAGATCGTAGTCGTCGACGTTTTGAGCGCGGACATCCTTGTTCAACTCGTAGCCGACGCCGACCTGGATCGGGCCATTGTTGTAGATGCCGTTCGCGCCGAACACATACGCGTGCCGCAGTTCGGACGGGTGGTCGCCCGTGTTCGCGCCCGTGGTGCCCGACCCGTCGCGCTGGGCGATCTGGCCGCTGAACGTGAAGCCGTTGAACGACGGCGAGTCGTAACGCAGCGAGTTGCCGAGACGGGCGTCGAAACCGCCGTCCGACTTGGATAGCGTGCCCTGTGCCCACAAGGTGGCTGTCGACAGGATCGACGTCGTGTACGTGGGAACGTTACCGAAGATCGGGTGCATATCGTCCAGCGGCATCAGGAAGTGGCCCATCTTGAACGTGCCCCAGCTGCCCTGGAACCCGACGAACGTCTCGCGGCCGCCCAGATTGCCCGCGTTCGTGTCGCCGTTGATGCT
>JBKPOL010000336.1:0-22442 GCA_046733075.1 Pseudomonadota bacterium
ACGATCGATGCTCCGATCAGGAGTCCGTTGACGACGAGCGCCGCGGGCCGCGCCGTCATTGCCATGCCGAGCCGCGGCGGGCGCCGCGCATCTGCAAGAGCGTCACTGCGAAGATCAGCAGGAACAGCATGAAGGCAACCGCCGAAGCGTTGCCGAGATTCCACCACTTGAAGCCTTCCTCGTACATGAAGTACAGCACGCTGACCGTGCTTTGCAGCGGACCGCCCTGCGTCATCACGTACGGCTCCGCAAAGAGCTGGAAGTAGCCCGCGACTGTCAGAATGCCGACGATGGTCACGATCGGCGTTAGCATGGGCAGCGTCACGAACCGGAACTGCGCGAAGGACGATGCTCCGTCGATGCGCGCCGCTTCATACAGATCCCGCGGAATGTTCTGCAGCCCGGCGAGCAGGATCACCATGTTGTAACCGAAATTCTTCCATACGGCGAACAGGATGATCGCAGGCATCGCGAAATGCGGATTGCCGAGCCAGTCGATCGGCGATGCGCCGAAGAGACCGAGCACGTAGTTGATGAATCCGGAACGCGTGGCGAGCAGATAGCGCCAGATCACCGCCACCGCGACGACGGTCGTGACCACCGGGGCGAACAGCGCCGTACGGAAGAACGATTGAAAGCGCGCCAAGCGCGAATTGAGCAGCAGCGCCGCACCGAGCGATACGCCGAGCGACAGCGGAACGCCGAGGGCGACGAAGTACAGCGTATTGCCGAGCGCCTGCCAGAACAGCGGACGCTGCAGGAGCTCAACATAATTCCCGACTCCGACTATGCGCAGGTTGGCCACGTCCGCGAGCGCGTAGATGTCGAAGTCGGTGAGGCTCATGGCGAACGCGGCGAGCACGGGCAACGCGAAGAACACCGCGATGACGACGAGCGCCGGCCCGACGAAGCACCATGCGACGTGCTGCCGCTTCAAGGCGTCCTGCGCCGCTGCGCGAGCATCCAGCGTCGCTTCTCGAGAATCCGGTCGGTTCGCGAATCGAGATCGCGCACCGCGTCTTCGACGCTCATGCCGCCGCGGGCGACCCGTTCCGCCACGAGACGCATCTCGTCGCTGATGCGCTCCCATTCAGGGACTTTCGGGGCGGGCTTCACGCGCTCCAGCTGCTCGCGAAACGCGCGAGCGTGCACGTCGTCGGCGAGTGCGGGGTCATTCCACGCGCTGCGTCGCGGGGGCAGGTCGCCGGTCAGCGCATGAAACCGCAGCGTGACGTCGGGTCGCGCAAGATATTCGATCAGCTGCCACGCGGCATCCTTGACGCGCGATTTGCCAAACAGCACGAGGCTCGCGCCTCCTGCAATCGAGGCACCTGGGCCGGTTCGGCCGGGAAGTGGCGCCGTTGCCCATGCGTCCTTCAGCGCAGGCGGCAACCTCCGCTTAAACTCACCGATGTTCCAGGGCCCCGAAATGTAGAACGTGAACGTGCCACGTCCGAACTCGTTCCAGACATTCGCGAGGTCGGATGCCGTGTACAGCGGCGCATAGGCGTCGCGAAACATCGCAACGTAGAAGTCGAATGCGCGCCGAAAGCCGCCGCTTTCGAAGTTCCCGTACCTGCCGTCATCGCGCAGCAGCGGATCGTCCTGCTGCAGCGCGAGCGCGAGCAGCGGCTCGACCTCGTTCAGCGGTAACAGGATCGCGTAGGTTCCCGGCTTCGCGCCTGCCTTGAGCGCGGCCAGCGCACGCGTCCAGTCGGACCACGATGCCGGCGGCTCGGTGATGCCCGCCGCGTCCAGCAGGTCCCGCCGGTAGAACAGGAGGCGCGTATCGACGTACCACGGAACACCCTGGAGGCGTCCGTCGATGACGTTCGTGTCGAGAATCCCTTCGAAGAAATCCCGCCGATCGATCGACGACTGCGCGAGCCTCGCATCGAGCGGCTCGAGCGCGCCGAGTGCGACGAACTCCGGAATCCACGTGTTGCCGAGCTGGCAGATGTCCGGCGTGGCGTCGCCGGCGAAGGCGGTCAGCAGCTTTTCGTGCGCCGCCGTCCACGGCAATTGCTGCACGTCGACGCGAATGCCGGGATGCGCTCGCTCGAACTCGGGCAGGAGCGTCTGGACGACTTCGCCTTCCCGTCCCATCGCCCAGAAGCGGACGACAGTGACATCCGGTGCTCCACGACTGCAACCGATGCAGAGCAGCGCGGCCGCAGCCGCGAGCAGCATTCCGGCGGAGAAGAGGGGGCTACTGCACCGTCGCGGCGAGCCAGCCCCCGGTGAAGCCGGCGCGATCGAGACCGCGACGGACGTAAGGATTTTCACGCATGACGTTCCAGATGAGCCCGCTTCGGTAATTCTCGATCATCGCAATGAGCGCACCCTGGTCGATGCCGAGGTAATCGTGGTCGACCCACCCTACGCCCGGAATCCGCCGGCCCTGCTGCAACGAGACGTCCGCGAACGTGAAGCTCGGGTTGAACGCATCGAGGAAGCCGTACGTGCCGTAGATGAAATGCCCGAAGCGGCGATACATGTCGAGCACGGCTGGGATGGCGAGTTCCGGTGCGAATGGTATCGAAGCGACCGCGGCCGTCGGCGCGAGCGTGCAATCGTCATGTGCGGCTGCACCACCGATGCCGCGTGCTGCGTACGCACGGAACACGCGTCGTCCAGCCTTGTCGTCGATCTCGATCTCGCCGGGACCATCGCTTGCGGTGATGCCCCACATCGTCGCGCCGTAGGCCTTGCATCCCAGCGGATTGGCAATCGCGTACGCCTGTTGCGCGTAGATCGCGCGACGGCTGTTCTCGAAATAGTCGATGCCGCGCTTGCGCATGTACGCATCCTGGATCTTCCGGAAGTCCAGCCACACGTGCGAGTACTGGTGTCCGAAGAGCGGCGCGAAATCGAGGTGCTCCTGCCCGAAGACCGTGCGCCAGCTGTGGTCGTACGTGCTCGTCCACTGTTGCCATGCGTCGCTGCCGACCGGCGACGTGGGGGACGCGAGCGCAAGCACGTAGACCAGCATCGCCTCGTTGTAGCCGCGCCAGTCGTACTCGAGGAAACCTTCTTCCGGAGACCAGCCGAGGCTGATGGCGGGTGCGCGCGTCTGCGCCCAACGCCAATCCACGCGCTGGTAGATCTGATCGGCGAGGTGCCGGATTTCGACTTCCTCCGGCTCGACGCCGTCGAAGTACGATTGACAGAAGAGGATGCCGGCAAGCAGCAGCGCCGTGTCCACAGTCGAGAGCTCGCTGTCCTCGAAGCGCTCCCCCGTCTTCATGTCGAGGAAGTGGTAGTAGAAACCCTTGTAGCCCGTCATTCCGTATTGGTGCGTGCCCTGCGGAGCGTTCCACAGGAAGCGCAGCGTGGTCAGCACGCGCTTGCGTGCATCCTTGCGGGACACGTACCCGCGCTCCACGCCGATCGGATACGACGTGAGACCGAAGCCGACGGCGGCGATGCTCGCGAAGGATGGCGACGGATAGCGGTCGGGCACGAGTCCGTTTCGGGGATTGGTCGTATCCCAGAAATATCGGAACGTGCGCTCCTCGAGATCGATGAGCCGCGGCTCGACCAGCGGGCTGAGCGGCCGCGCGGGTGCGTCGGCAAGACCGCTGTAGCGAAGCGCCGTCGCTCGGCTGTACTGGAGCAGCATTGCCGCGACGATGATGAGCATCAGCAGCGTCGCGACGGCCACGAAGTGTCGTCGAAGAACCATTCTATTCATGCCTTGCGATCGATCCCCGGCATCCGAAGCCTAGGCACGCTGCACACGCAGCCGCGCCGCACCCGAATCGGGGAGCAACTCCGAGCCTTTGCTCACCTCGTTCCCGCGCGTTTACGCGGTCGGAAGACCTCGGAAACATAGCCGGCGACGCATGCCGGCTGGAGGACGAGGCTGTAAACCAAAGCGTACGTCAGGAAGCCCGAAAGATTCTTGCGCACGCGCAAACCATTCGCCGCGAACATCTGCGACCCGGCGCGGTACATCAGATAGTTGATGCCGAGCGACATCGGCAGCCAGGCCAGCGTCCAGGGCCCGGCAATCCACCATATGCCCGCAACCGCCAGCAGGATACCCGGAATGAACAGCACTGTGTAGGCCAGGTCAAGCCACGGAAACAAAAGATTCCACCACACGAAGAAGGTCGACAGGCGCGGCTCGATCAGGATGCCCGGCACGGCGCGAAAGGCTTCCACCATGCCGCGCGCCCATTCCTTCCGTTGGTCGGCAAAACTCCGCAGCGTGTCGGGCGCGTTGGTGAAGCAGCACGCGTCCTCCGCATGCCCGATCCGCCAGCCGCGACGCAGCATCGCCCACGTGAGCACGATGTCGCGCCCCGTGCACTCGGGCCATCCATTGAGTTCACGAAGCGCAGCGCGATCGTAGAGGGAGAACGAGCCCTGCGCGACGAGCGTTCCCTGATAGAGCGATTGCACGCGCTTCACCGCGGCGATGCCATGGAAGTAATCCCATTCCTGCGCCTTCGTCACCCAGTTCTTGCGCGAATTGCGCACGAGCATTGTCCCGGCGACCGCGCGCGTGTTAGGCGGATCGCTCATGTAGCGCTCGACGATGTGGCGAAGCGCGTCGCGATAGAGGAACGACTGCTGGTCGAGCGTCAGGATGAGATCGAAGCGCGTCTCGGCGAGACCGTGGTTCAGCGACGCAGATTGTCCTGCATCTGCCGTAAGGCGAACGAGGCGCAGCCAGTCATGGTCGAAGCCATCGACGATGGCCGCCGTGCGGTCCCGCGATCCGCGGTCGATGACGAACACTTCGAATGCGCCCGGATAGTCCTGATTCGCAATCGAGCGCAACGTGTCGGCGATCACCCCTTCGCCCTCGCACGTCGGGATCAGGATCGACACCGAGGGATAGCGGCTTGGTTGCATGCGTGGCGGGCGGCGGTCGAGCAGCAGGCTCGCGATGAGGAACGCGTTCATGAAGCCTGGCACGAGCGCGATTCCGCCGACCGCGAGCCAGGCGGGGAGCGACCCGATGAGCCGCGACAGCTGCTCGATCCAGGGCAGTGCAATCAGCACCATCGACCCGAACCACGCGCCGCTCGCACCGAGCGCCACGGCGAACTTCGCGCGCACGCCGAGATAGAACGACGCGTTCGATGAGGGCCGCTCGGAGGAAGCCATCGCCCGCGCACTGCCGAGCGCGGCGTCGGCGACCGGGCGTATCCCCGCGCGCGCAAACGCGACATCCATCGCGCTTCGCGGCACCGGCTGCCCCTCGAGCGGCAAGGCGTCGCCTGCGGGCTTTCCGGGAGTGTCGCTATAAAGGATGTCGTCGGGCATGGCGAGCCAGAGCGGCAAGTCTCGTGCCACGCCAAAGGCTACCGGATTGAGGAGGCGGGTTAGGCATTGGCGCATTGAGGCCGGCAAGCGCTGAGTGCCCGTTTTTACCCTAATATTCCTCCTCCTTTAGGCTGGATCTCACGTGGAAAGCGCGCTGTTCACCGTCGAGCTCGACCGCCACCGGCGCTATCTGCTGCGCGTCGCCGAGCTGCAGCTTCGCGATCGCGACCTCGCCGAGGACGTCGTGCAGGAAACGCTCGTCGCAGCGCTTGCCGCGCAGGACGGCTTTTCCGGGCGCTCCAGCGTCAAGACATGGCTAACCGGCATCCTCAAGCACAAGATCGTCGATGCAATCCGCCAGAAGCAGCGCCAGCCGGTCATCGCCTCGAGCTTCGACGAGGAGACGGACCTCGACGAGTTCGATCCGCTGTTCAAGGACAACGGCGCATGGCAGGCGCCGCCCGCCGACTGGGGCGACCCCGAGAACGCGCTCTCCCGGCGCGAATTCCTGGACGTCATGGAGGTCTGCCTCGAAAAGCTGCCGCCGAATACCGCCCGCGTCTTCATGATGCGGGAGGTGATGGAGCTCGAGACCGACGAAATCTGTAAGGAATTGACGATTACCGCGAATAACCTGTGGGTCATCCTGTATCGGGCCAGGATGGCGCTGCGCCACTGCCTCGAGCAGAACTGGTTCAAGGACCCGTCGCGGCAATGAAGCCGCAAAAGACGCTTCGACCATGTTTCACCGACTGACCCACATGTTGTCGTGCAAGGAAGCAACGCGGCTTCTGTCGCAGGCGCAGGATCGGCCGCTCACGTATTCCGACCGCGTCAAGCTGCGGCTGCATCTGGCCGCTTGTGTCGCCTGCACCCGCTTCTCGCGCCAGCTCGCCTTCATGCGCGAAGCCCTGTCGCGTTATCGCGCATGAGCACGGCCTTCGCGACGGTCACCGTCAACGGCGTCACCACGAACGTCGAGGACGTGCGCACGATTGCCGATCTCGTCGTCCGCCTTGGCATCGCCGGCAAACGCATCGCAGTCGAGCGAAACGGCGAAGTGGTTCCTCGCAGCCGTTATGGGGATACGCCGCTGTCGCGCGGCGACCGCCTGGAAATCGTCGGCGCCGTCGGAGGCGGATAACACCGAAAGGCCGCGGCCGAGTCGCCGCGGACTAACGAACTTCCCCGACAGGCCACCGCGCGCGAACAGTAAAATGTCGGCATGAACGCACCTGTCCATCCGACGACGCTCCACGACCCGCTCGTCATTGCCGGTCGCGCCTATCGATCCCGCCTGCTGGTCGGCACCGGCAAGTATCGCGACTTCGCGGAGACGCGCGATGCGGTCGTGGCGTCGGGCGCCGAGATCGTCACGGTGGCTATCCGCCGCACGAACATCGGCCAGGAGGCAGGCGCGGCCTCGCTCCTCGATGCGCTGCCCCAGGACGAGTTCACCTACCTGCCGAACAGCGCCGGCTGTTACACGGCGGACGACGCCGTGCGAACGCTGAAGCTCGGCCGGGAACTGCTCGACGGGCACCGGCTATGCAAGCTGGAGGTCCTCGGCGACTCCGGCTCGCTCTATCCCGACGTTCGCGAGACGATCAAGGCGGCCGAGCGCCTCGTCGCGGACGGATTCGAGGTCATGGTCTACACGTCCGACGATCCCATTGTGGCGCGCGAGCTCGAACGGATCGGTTGCGTCGCGATCATGCCCCTCGCTTCGCTGATCGGTTCGGGCATGGGCATCGTCAATCCGTGGAACCTGCGATTGATCCTCGAACAGGCCCGCGTTCCCGTGCTCGTCGACGCGGGTGTCGGCACGGCGTCCGATGCCGCGGTTGCAATGGAGCTCGGCTGTGCAGGCGTGCTGATGAACACGGCGATCGCGAAGGCGCGCGAGCCGGTGCGAATGGCTCGTGCCATGCGCCTCGCCGTCGAGGCCGGACGCGAAGCGTTTCTCGCGGGCCGCATGGAACGCAAGCTGTATGCGGCACAGCCGAGCTCGCCGACCTCCGGCCTGATTTCGTGAGCCCGCGCCGAATGCGGGGCATGCGCTACGTCGCATTGATGGCGTGCGTCGCGCTCATGCTCCCAGCGCGTGCGAATGCGGCACCGCCGACGGCGGCCGAGCTCGCGAAGGTGTGCCGCGACGCCGAAGACCAGGCGCAGTGCGGACGGCTCGTCGAAGCGCGCCAGCTTCCGAAGCTGCGCAGCGTCGCTTCCCGCGAGGGCGACGAGTTGCGCATCGAACTGCTGCCCGTCGGCTCGACGGTGTTTCGCGACGCCATCAACATCATCGGCGCTCGCTCGTACGCGTTGTGGGACTATGTCGAGGACCTCGAGTCCGTGGTCCTGTTCGCGACCAACGGGGACCGTACCGAATTCTGGTGGGTGCAGCGGCGCGGCGGCGGCGAGTTTCGCATTCCCTCCGAACCCGTGCTCGCGCCCGGTCATCGCCAGTTTGCGACGGCAGATTTCTGTGCGCAGGAATGCGACAACCAGGTCGCGGTCTGGCGCATTGACGCGAGCGGCGTGCACAAGGAGCTGGCGTTTTCCCCGCAGGAGGTCTGGCAGGAGGCGAGCGTTGCGTGGAAGAACGCGAACAGCGTTGTGATCGAATACATGCGTGCAAGCGAAGCCACGCCGCAGATCGTCGAGCGCCTTCTCGACGACGCGACCTGGGTACGCGTTCGCCGTTGACGCGTCCGGAGGATTCGTCGCGATCGTCGATGTCTTCCGGGCGCCCATCCCCGCGTCTTCCGGATCCAGAACAGGGGGTACCGAACCCCGGTAAAACCGCCATGTCCGAGCACGAACGTACCGCGCGCCGCGTACGGAGCTTCGTGCTGCGACAGGGACGGATGTCGCCGGCACAGCAGCGCGCATGCGAAGAACTGCTCCCGAGCTATGCGATTTCCCCCGGTTCCTGCGAGTGGAAGCTCGTATTCGGCCGAACTGCGCCGGTGGTGCTGGAAATCGGCTTCGGCATGGGGGAAACGACCGCCGTCATCGCCGCGGCTCAACCGGACGTCGATTTCGTCGGCGTCGAAATGCATCTGCCCGGCGTCGGCGCACTCCTGCGACGCATCGAGGCGGCAGGCCTAACGAACCTCCGCGTCGTTCGCGACGACGCCGTCGATGTGATCGCGCGAGTTCCGCACGACTCGCTTGCCGGAATCCACGTGTTTTTTCCCGATCCGTGGCCGAAGAAGCGTCATCACAAGCGCCGGCTGCTGCAGGCCGGCTTCGTGCACGCGCTTGCCGAGCGTCTCGCTCCGCGCGGCTACATCCACGTGGCGACCGACTGGCAGCCGTATGCCGAAGAGATGCTCGCGGCGTTTGCGGCGGAACCGTTGCTCGCCAATACGTGCGACGCGTTTGCGGCGCGTCCCGCGTGGCGGCCGCTCACGAAGTTCGAGCAGCGCGGCGTCGCGCGCGGCCACGCGGTGTTCGACCTGCTATTCACGCGACGCTGATCGCGCGACTGGAATCGGTCGGCGAGACGCGTGTGATCGAGCGCTCACCCGCGCTTCAGGTGCGCATGTCCCGTGCGGTCCTCGTCGAGCGGCAGCTCCAGCAGCTCGCGTAGCGCCTCCCGGGCTACGGCCGGCGAGAAATGGCGCATGACGTTCGCGCGTCCGCCTTCCGACAGACGCTGCCAAAGCAGACGATCCTCGTACACGCGGTGCACGGCGGCGGCGAACGCCGCGGCATCGTCCGCGACGACAACGTCCTCGCCCTCCGTCAAGTGCATGCCTTCGATCGAGGGCGACGTGGCGACGACCGGCAACCCATAGCTCATGGCGAGGTTCACCTTGCCCTTGACCCCGGCGCCATAACGAAGCGGGGCGATGGATACGCGACAGCCGGTGAAGTACGGCTCGATATCCGCGACATGGCCGAGAATCAGCAAGTCTTCGGCGCCGAGCGCGCGCACGACCGGCGGCACCTGGCTGCCAATCACATACGTCTTGACGCCCGGAAGCGCTCGTCGCAGATGTGGCACGACTTCATGCGCATACCACAGGACAGCGTCGACGTTCGGCGGATGCTCGAACCCGCCGATGAACACCAGGCCGTGCCGTTCTTCCCACGGCGGAACCTCCGCGGACAGCTCATGCACATTGGAGACGACCAGGACCCGTGCATCGGGTGCGAGCTCGCGCAGCAGTGCCTGCTCGACGTCCGACACGACGAGCGTAACGTCGGCGCGCGCGATCAACGCGAGCTCTTCGTCCCGCTTGGTCTGCGCCGAAAGTTGCGCCGCCTTGCCGCCGTCGAGCGCCGCGAGACGCTCCTCGCGCAGGAAATGCAGGTCGACGGTGTCGAAGACGACGCGCGCATGGGGAGCGAATCGGCGGATGGTGGGCAGATGCTGCGCGGCGATGTAATGGCGCGACAGCATGACGGCGTCGAACTCGACTCCGCGCTTCATCAAGAGCTCGGCGATCGAGCGCACATACGGATGGAAGAGCACCTCGATGCCCGATTGCTGCAGCGCCTCCACGTAGCGCGCTTCGTGCTCGAGGTTGTCGGCGACGAACGTCACTTTGCAGCCGAGCGAGGTGGTGATACCCAGCAGCCACTGCATCCTCAGCGATCCCGAATCCTGGTCGGGTCGGAGCATACGCGCGTCGATGACGAGCAATCGTCGCCGTGCGGAGCGATCACGCTCGAGCTCGGCGTGCATCCCATTCGGCCGGTGGGCAGTCAAGGCCGCCGACCACTTCGCGGCGAAGGTCGCCTGGTTCACCGCCTGATGACGCTTGATGCCCTGCGAAAGGTCCGTTCCCGACGACTGTCCCTCGAAGTGCACGATCGTCGCAGCCGGCTGATAGAACACTTTGCGACCCGCGGCGCGCACGGCAAACGCCAGATCCGTGTCCTCGTAATAGGCGGGCGCGTACCGAATGTCGAACCCGCCCACGGCATTCCACACAGTGCGGGGAATCGCGAGGCACGCGCCCGAGCAATAGTCGGCTTCCCGCAGATAGTTGAATTCGGGGCGGTCCGGGTCGTCGCCTCGTCCGAGGTTCCATGCGCTGCCGTCGCGCCACACGATGCCGCCGGCCTCCTGCAGGCGGCCGTCGGGATAGATGAGCTTCGCGCCGACGAGCCCCGCCTCGGGGTGACGCGCGAACACGGCGAGCAGCGCGTCGAACCAGCCCGGCGTCACGATCGTATCGTTGTTGATGAACACGAGCATTTCGCCGCGGGCGAGCGTCGCCGCGCGGTTGCATGTTGCAAGAAATCCCAGGTTTTGCGGATTGCGTTCGAAACGCACGCCCGACACGACCGCAAGCGCATCGGCGATCGGTTCAGGCGATGCGTCGTCGACGACGATCACCTCGAAGGGTCCGCGAGTGTTCGTTGCAATGCTTGCAAGACACGTGAAGGTAAGCAACGGCTGCCCATAGGCCGGCACGATGATCGATACCACGGGCGCATCGGCGGATGGCACGACGATCGGCGCGATGTGCGACTCGAGGCGGTACGTGCGCGCGGGTGCCGGAAGGAAGCGCGTGCCGCCGCGCATCTTTCGGCCGATGCGGCGGGCGAGCGCGATCGGACCTTCATTGCGCAGCACCGTGAGTGCCAGTCCGGCATGTCGCGGCAGTTGTCGCGTCGCCCGCAATCGGTGCGCGAATTGCGCCCGTGCGAAATTTGCGCGCAGCATTGCCGCCCGCATCGGGGCGGTGATCCGCCAGCTCGTCGACGTTTCCAGCTCCCGCACGCGCGCACGGGCCAGGGCTAGCGTGTGCTCGAGCTCCCGCGCGCTCTCGCGGAGTGCCGAAAGATCGCGCCGCGCTTCGATGAGGTCGACGGCCGTGCGCTGCGGGTTGCCCGCTTCGCTACGCACGCTCTCGAGCAGTGCAAGGTCACGCTCGGCGGCGTCGATCCGCCGCCCGAGCTCGCCGCGTGCTTCCGTGTGACCACACAGTGCGCCTGCGACGTAGAGTTCGCGCAAGGTCAGCGGCGCCGCATGCACGGGCGCGACGGGTGTGAAATGACGCGCCTTCAACGCAGGCGGAACCTGCGCCGCATCGCGTGCGGGCTTCGTCGCGGGAAGCCGTTCGGTGTACAGCGCGAGGTAGCGTGCCGGCTCCATCACGACGCATCCGACATTGCACCGATCGCTGCAGGAAGCGGTCGCGATGGAAGGGCCGCGACGTCCTCGGTGCGGCTTGGTCTCATGCCGGCCGCTTCGAGCAGCGCCCGGTTCCATTCTTCGGCACTCGCATCCCACGGTACCAGGCGTACATCGGCGCGATCGGCGAGGCGCTCGGGCAATGCGCCGAGCGATGAAGCGACGATCGGCGCATCCGTCGCGAGCGCGATCGAGAGCGTGTACGCGTAGGTTTCCGGCACCTGCGCCGGAAAGAACAGCACGTCCGCGTGCTCCGCCGCGAGAAGCGCCGGTAATTGCGCTTCGACATACGAACCGTGGATCGTCAGCGGCACGTCGGGCGTTTGAGCGATCGGCTCGGTCGTCGATCCGAGAACGCGGAACGCGAGGGGGAGGGCATCGCGCTTCGCCGCGGCCGCGCATCGCGCAACGACGTCGAGACCTTTTTCGCGCGACAGGTTTCCTAGCATGACGACGCGTACGATCCGCGGCGCGGCGACCGGCGCTTCCGGATGCGACCACACGTCGATCGCCAGTCCCGGCAGATGCCGTTCGATGCGCGCGGCGACGTCGTGGGACGGGGCGATCACTCGGTCCGCCCCCCGTACGAACGCGCCGAGGCGCTTGCGCCACCCGGTGACATCGAGATTCCACGCAATCGTGCGGCCACCCACGCACGCGCGGCATCCTGCTTCGTCGGGTTCACCGCAATAGCGCCCGTCCTCGCCGGCAAGATGGTACTGGGGGCAGATTGCGTAGTAGTCGTGCAGCGTGCAGTCATAGTCGAGGCCGGACGCGTGCGGTAGGTCGAGGATCGCTTCCGGCAGGCCGTGCACATGGTGGTAGTGCAGCCGGACGACGCCGATCGCGCGCAGCGTTTCGGCAAGGAGTGAAAGATCGTCGGGCAAGCGAAACCACGCGGCGAACCGCTCGTCATCGTCCGGCGCATGCAACTTGACAACCTCCGCGTTCGCCGGTTCGACGTAAAGCACATTGACATGCCCGCGCAGCAGCGACCGGAGGTCATCCATGTAGCGCCGAATGCCGCCTCCCCACGGATGGGACACAAACACCAGCGCCGGCAACGGCGAAGCGGCGAGCCGGGCAATGTCGACGCGGCCGGGGAGAAGCCGCAACTCGTCGCTGCTGGCGGTGCTCGTCATCGCATCCTGATACCCGGGGTGCAGGTGCGCGAGCGCGGCGATGCCCGTGAGTGCCGCGAGCGGCCCGCGCCGATCCGGCGGCGCTTCCGGGCCCACACCCACGAACACATCGCCGGCGATGCGTGTCGGGAAGCCCTCGTTGCGGAGGCGCAGCGTGTAGTCGATCTCTGCCAGGCGACCGTCATCGCCGATGAACGTCCGGAACCCTCCGGTCGCTTCGATGCCCGCGCGCGTCAGGTAAATGCACGGGCCGTGGACGCCCGCGGCATCGGCCGAAAATCCGCAATTGACGCGTGCGAACAGCGCGTCGAGCGTTTCCGCCGTGGAACCGCGCGGGAGCGCACCCTGTGCCTTTGCAAGCGCATAGATCGCGGAACCCGCCACGTTCGTGAACGCGCCCACCGCACCGATTCCTTGTTCGTCCGCATGCCTAGCGAGCCGATCGAGCCAGCGGCCGTGCACGTCGGCATCGGCGCGCAGCACGACGACGTCGCGGTCGGGGTGCAGCGCGAGCGCCTGGTTGAGGAGTTCCGCGTAGTCGTCCGTTCGTCCGCGAAGGACGTTCACCGCATCCTCGGGTGCGTCGAGCATGAACGTGCGATCGTGCGCGATCGCCGCGCCCGTCACGACGATCAGTTCATGCGGCGTTTCGTTGCGTGATGCGATGACGTTTCGCGCGCAGCGTCGCACCGCCGCGAGATCGTCCAGCGCAACAACGACGACGTCGACGGTGCGCCCGCTCACCGTCGTCACGCCGGCGACGACATGCCGCTTGCGAAGCTCTTCGGTACCTGCGTGGCGTGCATCTGCAGAGCTTCCTTATGAGCGCTCGGTGTCATTCGAGGGTCAGGACGACCGGTTGGTGATCGGACGCCTGGGTCTTGCCGTCGACGCGAACGTCCCGCACATGCGAGCGCAGCTCGCTGCCGACGAAGATGAAGTCGCAGTGCAACTCAGCCTCACCCGGTTTGGTCTTCTCGTAGATTTTGAACGTGGACGGATGCGCAGCGCCCGGATGTGCGACCTGCCACGCGTCGACGAGCGCAGGCGTCGCATCGTCGAACGGCTGGAGCATCCGTCGATATTCGGGCCAGTCGGGCTCGAAGTTGCAGTCGCCGGTGATCACGGCTGCGCGTGGCCGAACGAACGTGTGGAACGGCCCGCCGTCGCTGATCGTGACCTGCCCGTCGCGCGCGTAAGCGTGCCCATCGGCGTAGATCGCGCGGAGTGCATCCACCTGTGCCATGCGTTGCCGCTTCGAGTAATACTCGAGGTGAGTCGTAATGATCCGAACGTCGCCGATGTCGGCCCTGATCACCGCTTCGATCGCAACGCGCGGCATGCCGGGGATGCCCGGATCAAGCGGGTAGGGCAGCAGATAACGGTACACCTGCTGCACGGGCAGGCGCGAAAGGATGAGGTTACCGAAGCGTCGGCGCCGCGCGTCGCCCGGCTGATCGACCGCGACGCCGGGAATCGCTTCGAAGCCGGGCAGAAGCGCCGGAAGCCGCGCAAACTGGTCCTCGCCGCTGCTTCCGCGAAGTCGTGGATCCGGGTAGTTATCCGCAATTTCCTGCAGGCACAGTACGTCGAAATCAACGAGGCGTTGCGCCTCGCGGACGATGCGCTGCGGATCGATGACGCCGTCGACCCCGCGACACCATTGGACGTTCCACGTGATCAGCTTCATCGCCGGCTCCTATTGCACCGCCCGCGCCGTCGGCGCCTTGTAGCGGGCGAGCTCCTCGCGCAGCCGGCGCTCGTAGGCATCGACGCCGGCAGGATCGACGCGATCTTCGCCTGCGCAGACACGTTCGATGATCCAGCGATTGACTGCGGGCCCGAAGTGATAGATGTCCATGTACCGGTCGAGGTCGGTTGTGATCTCGGCATGCGCCTGCAAGTCTACGACGCTCGTGTTGCCGAGGGCATGCGAAACCTCGACGACGTAGCGCTTGAAGGCCAGCGTCACGTCGAGCTGGTCGCGTTGCACGAAATCCAGCCAGACAAGCATCGAGTAGGGCGGCCATACGAGATCGAAGCGCGTTCCCGGGTGATCGCGCAGCAGTGGCACGATGTTGTGCTCGAAGCTTGCGCGCATCCCGGCAAGCGTCCGGGCGGGCTGGCGAAAGCGTGCGTTCAGGTGCGCGACGTCCAGGCCGCGCAGAACGTCCTCGCGTCCGAAATGCATCCGGTCCGCCCAGAACCACGGAGCGTTCGCATCGGTGCGGAACGGCTCGTCGCGGCGCCCGAGGAGAATCGAAATCGACTTTCGCAACACGGTGCCGGAAAGCACATATGGGAGATCGTTCAACACATTGCCGTCGTAGAGATAGTACGGCAGCGGACCCGCACTATGCTGTCGTTCGTCCGGCAGACCGGCGAAGGCGTTGAAGTCGAGCACGACGATGATCCGGTGCGGCGCATGCGTGCGAAACACAGTGCGCAGCATCGTCCTGATCTCGGCTGCGCTGATGGCCGGCATGGAGAGGTTCACCGCAGGACCGCCACACGCGGCCGCGATGACGTCGTTCGGCGTGCTCTCCATGATCGACGAACCGATCAGCGCCGTTTCGTACGCCGCGTGCGTCGCAATGCCGGGATTGATCCAGCGATGGTGCAGCGCGTAGAAGCGGGGTTCGTGCGACGTCGCGAGCCTGTACTGCTGGAAAGGATCCATGGTTGCATTCACCGCGGCGACGAGGCCGAGCGCCGCGGCCGCCGCGCCAAGCATGAGCGCGCAACAGCGTCGCCAGCGGCTCGCAGGATCGTTCGCGTCCAGTGCGGGCACGTCAAAAATTGAAATAGAGGAACGGGGCGACGTTGCTCAACTGCAGCACCGTCACCGTCAGCGCCGCCGCGGTAGCCGCCGCCACGAGCCACGACGGCGAGACATCGCGAACCAGCGCGTTCGAGTTGCGTCGACGGAACACGACCGCCAGTCCTGCGAGCATCGCAAGGACCGCGGCGGGTTGCGCATTCCACAGTTCCGTCGCGGCTTCGCGAACCCCTGGAGCCGACGTTGCCGCATGGGCGGAAGCGCCCGTCATCGCGCGAAGCAGCGCTTCCGCATCGGCGAGCGAATGCGCGCGGAAGAATACCCAGGTGACGACAATGAACGTGAACGTCGCCGCCCACGCCACGAAGCGAGGCAGCGTCACACCCATGCGGGACCACACGCGAAGCCAGCAGAGACCGACCCCGTGCAGCGCGCCCCAGCAGACGAACGTCCATGCGGCTCCATGCCACAAGCCACCGAGCAGGAACGTGATCAGCAGGTTGGCGAGGACGCGCGGCTCGGAAGCACGATTGCCGCCGAGCGGAATGTACAGGTACTCGCGAAGGAAGCGGGACAGTGTGATATGCCAGCGATGCCAGAAGTCCCGAAGATCGAGCGCGCGATAAGGAGAGTCGAAGTTGATCGGCAGCCGGATGTTGAAAATGAGCGCGGCGCCGAGCGCCATGTCCGTGTACCCGCTGAAATCGAAGTAGATCTGCAGCGTGTAGGCGAGTGCGGCAATCCACGCGTCCAGCGCGCCGACGGTTGCCGCGTGGTCGAAGCCGCTGGCCACGAGCGGCACGAGCGGGTCGGCGAGGAAGACCTTCTTCGCGAGTCCGATCGTCAGCAGAACGAGTCCCGGCCCGACGTTCTCCCACGCCACGCGCTTGTTCGTCGTCGAAGCGAACTGCGGCATCATCTCGCTGTGATGGATGATCGGCCCGGCAAGCAGATGAGGGAAGAACGTGACGAAGAGCGCGTAGTTGTCGAAGCTCGGTTCCGTGGCCTTGCGTCGGTGAACGTCCACCAGGAACGCGATCTGCGTGAAGGTGAAAAAGCTGATGCCGAGCGGCAGTGCGAGGTTCAGCTGCACGAGCGGCCCAACCCCGGCCTCCCAGAGCGTGCGCAGGAAGAAGTCCGCGTATTTGAAAGCGCCGAGGAGGGCAAGGTTGGCGGCCACACCGCCGATCAGGAAGCCGCGGCTGTTGCTTGCGCGCTGGATGCGACGCGCGAACCAATAGTTGCCGAGGATGCTGGCGCCGATCAGCGGCAGGTGCGCCGGGTTCCACCACCCGTAGAAGAAGAGCGACGCGACAACCAGCCAGCGCACCGCCCATCGCGCGTGTCCACCGAGCGCGAAATAGCCGAGCGCTGTGATCGGCAGGAAATAGATCAGGTACTCATAGCTGTTGAACAGCACGGGTCAGCGGATTCCCGCGCGCATGAACGACTGGACGAACTGTCGCTGGAAGAGCAGGAATGCGACGAGCAGCGGCCCGGTGGTGAGCAGTGTCGCCGCACAGATGATCGACCAGTCGATGCCTTGATCCGTCGACGAGAAGACCTGCAGGCCGACCGTCACCGGTCGCGATTCGACGGAGTCTGTGATGATGAGCGGCCACAGGAAGTTGTTCCAGTGGTACGAGACCGAGACCAGCGCGTAGGCGAGGTACGTCGGCCGCGCCAGCGGCACGTACACTTTCCATAGCGTTTGCAGCGGCGAGCATCCTTCGACGCGCGCCGCCTCGTCCAGTTCGCGCGGGATCGTCTTGAACGTCTGGCGCAGAAGAAAGATGCCGAAGGCGCTTGCCATGTATGGCAGGCCGATCGAGAGGATCGTGTCCTTGATGCCGAGCGCCGTCATCGTCCGGTAGTTTTCGACGATGAGCACGTCCGGCATGATCATCAGCTGCACGAGGACGAGCGCGAACGCGACGTTGCGTCCCGGGAAGTCGAACCGGGCGAATGCATACGCAGCGAGCGTGACGAGCACGAGCTGCGCGACGAGGATCATCGTCACGAGCACCACCGTGTTTGCGAAATAGCGGGCGAAAGGCGCGGCGTGCCACGCCTTGACGAAGTTCTCGAGCGTGAGCGGCGCGTCGAGCACGAAGCGCGTCGAATACGCGGACGGATGAAATGCCGTCCAGAACGCATACACGAGCGGCAGCACCCAGAGGAGTCCGAGCAGCCACGCGGCGACCGTTTCCAGCGAACGCGCGGGCCCGCGAGGCGCGTAGACGGCGGTCATTGCGTCGGCGCGCTCATTGGTAATGCGTCCTGCGCTCGAGGAACACGAACTGCAGGATCGCGACCGTGCCGAGCAGCGCGAGCAGCACCATCGTAAGCGCCGCCGCGTAGGACGAGTCCCAGAAGCGGAATCCGATCTCGAAGATGTAGTACAGGAACAGCTCGGTCGCGTTGTCCGGTCCGCCCCGCGTCATCACGACGACGTGATCGACGAGACGGAACGCGTTGATCACCGCATTGACGAGGACGAACAGCGTCGTCGGCATCAGCAGCGGAAACGTGATCCGCCAGAAGAAGTAGCGCCGTGACGCGCCCTCGATCGCTGCGGCTTCGGCGAGATGCGGCGACATCGACTGGAGCGCGGCCAGGTAGAAGATCATGAAAAAGCCGGCTTCCTTCCAGACGGTGACGACCATCAGCGCACCAAGCGCGGTGCTCTTGCTGCCGAGCCAGTTGTGGCGGCCGAACCCGAGCGCGTTCGACACCTGCTCGACGAGACCGTATTCAGGCGTATAGAAGAAGAGCCAGATGTTCGCGACGGCGATCATCGGCAACACCGTCGGCGTGAAATACGCTAGGCGCAGGAACGCCCGCCCCGGCAGCCGCTCGTTCACCCACATCGCCATCAACAGTGCTAGCGCGATCGAAATCGGGATCGTGCCGAGCGCATACCAGAAATTGTTGACGAGCGCCTGCCAGAAGATCGGGTCGTCGATCAGCGCCCGGTAATTGTCGAGACCGATGAATTTCGGCGGACGTGCGGCCTTCGGCGTCGAGTAGAGGCTGTGCCAGAGGTTGGCGACAGCCGGGTAATGCGTGAACAGCGCGAGCAGTGCTGCGGCCGGCAACAGCAGGAGCCAGGCGTACAGCCACTCGCGCGTTCGCGCCATCGCCGCGCCGTTACTTGTAGCTGCGCAGCAGCCGGTCCGCTTCCCGTTGCGCGTCCTTCATCGCCTGGTCGGCGGGCTTCGCGCCGGTCAACGCCGCTTGCAGTCCGTCGTTCAGCGCCTTGGTCACACGCTGGTTGTCATGGGTCGAGAGCTCAGCCTTCGCAAACGGCAGCTGGTCGCGCGCGACGGCGGCGGCGGGAAAGCCTGCGACGTATTGCTTCATTACGGGCGTCTCCCACGCGTCTGCACGCACCGCGACATAACCGGTGTCGATGCCCCATTGGGCTGCGCGCGCGGGCGTGGTCGCCCACTTGATGAACTTGAACGCCGCTTCGCGTTGCGCGGGCGTCGACTTCTTGAAGATATAGAAGTTGCCGCCGCCGGTCGGGCTGCCGCGCTGCTTGCTCGCCGGCAGCATCGCGACGCCGAAGTCGAACTTCGCGTTCTGCTTCACGTTCGTGAGGTTGCCTGTCGTCGTCCACATCATCGCGACCTTGCGCTCGAAGAAGTCCTTCGGCGTCGTGCCCCACTCGACGATCCCCGGTGGATGCACCTTCTGCTTGTTGACGAGGTCCATCCAGTACTGCAAGGCGGCGATCACCTCGGGCTTGTCGTAATAGACCTCCGTTCCAGCCGAGTTCATCAGGTTGACGCCGTTCTCGATCACGAGGCCCTGGAACAGCCAGTACGGAAAGCCCGACGACGGGATCTGCACGCCCCACTGCGTAACGTTGCCGGAGCCGTCGCGCTTGGTGAGCTTCGACGCATAGTCGGCCATCTCCTGCCAGGTGCCGGGCGGCTGGTTCGGATCGAGTCCCGCCTCCTTGAACGCCTCCTTGTTGTAATACATGACGATCGTCGAACGCTGGAATGGAATGCCCCACGTCTTGCCGCCCGTCTGACTGTTTTCCATGAACGCCGGATAAAAGCTCGAAAGCCATGCACGGTCTTCCGGCGTTTTGATCAGATCGTCGAACGGCACGATGGCGTCCTCGTCGATCAGCGTGAACATGTCCGTCGACAGCAGGATCGACGTCACCGGCGGCTCGCCGCTCTTCACGGCGGTCAGTGCCTTTGCGATCGTGTCCTGGTAGCTGCCCGCATAGATCGGTCGCAGCTTGATCCCGGGATTTTCCTTCTCGAAGTCCGCGGCGTACCCGTCGATGATCTTGGTGATTGGTCCACCGACGGCAACGGGGAAGAAAAACGGGACTTCGACGGGTGTCTGCGCAAGCGCCACGGTCGCGCAGAGCGCGAGCACGCATGCTCCCAGAACGCCATAAATTTTCGCCAGCAGCTTCATCGTTCCTCCTTGAATGGTCACTTCATGCGAAAAGGGTGGGGGACGGCTCGCGCACTTCGGGCGATGCGCGTATGCCGTCGACATCGAAATAGTGTTGCGCGGCCGGCGCCCACGACAGGAAGGTTCGATCGCCGGGTGTAAGAGCGACGCTTCCGGAAACGCGAACGGCGACCGCTTGCGTGCCGATACGGCAGCTGACGAGCGAGTCCCCGCCGAGATACTCGACGCTGTCGACGTTCGCGGGCAACCCGGCGTCGAACGCCAGTTCCATGTGTTCAGGACGCACGCCCAGCATGCCCGGCGCGAGCCGTGCATCGAGCACGACGGGGCCGTCGGTACCGGCAATGACCGCGCCGGCCGGGGTGGAAGCGAGCTGGAACAGGTTCATCGGCGGCGTGCCGATGAATCGTGCAACGAAAGTGTTCGCCGGATCCTCGTAGAGGTCGACGGGCGTGCCATCCTGCTCGATACGCCCGGAACGCATCAGTACGACGCGGTCGGCCATCGACATCGCCTCGACCTGGTCGTGCGTGACGTAGACCATGGTAATGCCGAGCTTGCGCTGCAACGCACGAATCTCGACGCGCATCTCGGCGCGCAACTGCGCATCGAGGTTCGACAGCGGCTCGTCCATCAGGCACACGGGCGCTTCCGCGATGATCGCGCGACCCAGCGCCACGCGTTGCTGCTGTCCGCCGGACAGCTGTGACGGCTTTCGCCCGAGCAGCGGCGTAAGTCCGAGCAGATCGGTGACGCGACGCAGCCGTTCCTCCCGCTCCCCTTTCTCGACGCGTCGGACACGAAGACCGAACAGGATGTTCTCCGCCACCGAGAGATGTGGAAACAGCGCGTAGCTCTGGAACACCATTGCGATCGAGCGTGCCGCGGGCGGCAGCCGGGTCACGTCGCGATCGGCGATGAGGATGCGCCCCGTGTCCGCGGCCTCGAGCCCCGCGATCAGCCGCAGCGTCGTCGACTTGCCGCATCCCGACGGACCGAGCAGGACGTTCAGCGTGCCCGCATCGAATGCGAACGAGACGTCGTCGACGGCACGCAGCGATCCTTCGCCGGTATTCCAGACCTTGCTCACGTGAAGCGCTGCGATCGCGGACATCTGACAGGCCGCGCGTTTAGGTCAAGACGCGGTTCGTGAAGCGGCGGAAGTGCTCGCGCCGAAAAGCGCTGTCAGCGCCGCGCCGGGGTCGGGCGCCCGCATGAATGCTTCGCCGACCAGAAATGCGTTGACGCCGTGCCGCCGCATCTGCGCGACGTCGCGCTGCGCGACGATGCCGCTTTCGGTGACGACCATGCGGTCGCGCGGGACACGTTCGACGAGCTGGATCGTCGTCTGGAGCGAGACGTTGAACGTGCGCAGGTTGCGGTTGTTGATGCCGATCAGCGGCGCCGGTAGCGCGAGCGCGCGGTCGAGTTCGGCAGCGTCGTGCACTTCGACCAGTACATCCATGCCGTACCGGTTCGCGGAGGCGGCGAGCGACGCAAGGCGCGCATCGTCGAGGGCAGCGACGATCAGCAGCACCGCATCGGCTCCAAGCGCCCGCGACTCAACGATCTGGTACTCGTCGATAATGAATTCCTTGCGCAACACGGGCAGCTTGCACGCGGCGCGCGCAGCGACGAGGAATTCCGGCGCGCCCTGGAAGAACGGGCGATCCGTGAGTACCGAAAGACACGTCGCGCCGGCGCGATCGTAAGACGCGGCGATGGCCGCCGGATCGAAGCTCTCCCGAAGCAGTCCTTTGCTCGGGCTCGCGCGCTTGATCTCGGCGATGACGGCCGGTCGACCGGCAGCGATCTGCGCCCGTACGGCGGCCGCAAAACCGCGTGGCGCGGAGGCTGCGCGCGCTGCGCCCTCCAGCACCTCGAAGGGCCGCTCGACCTGCGCCGAGATCACCTCCTCGGCCTTGGTCGTCATGATCCTCGCAAGAATGTCGCCGTCGCGCATGCCGCGAGCCGTTGCGTCGTTCAACTCTTGGCGCTCGCCAGGGTCTTGGTTGCGATGACGAATTCCTCGAGCTTGCGTGATGCGGCGCCGCTTGCAATGGCCGCCCGCGCGCGCTCGATGCCGTTGCGAATCGAGTCCGCGATCCCTGCCGCATACAGCGCCGTGCCGGCGTTCAGCACGACGATCTCGCGCGGCGTCCCTTCGATGCCGCGCAAGGCTTCGAGCACCATCTCCCTCGATTCGGCGGCATCCGCCACTTTCAGTCCGCGATTCGACTTCATGTGAAGGCCGAAATCCTCGGGATGAATCTCGTATTCGGTCACCTCGCCATCGCGAAGCTCGCCAACCATCGTTGCCGCGCCGAGCGACACCTCGTCCATCCCGTCCTTGCCGTACACGACGAGCGCACGACGGCTGCCGAGTCGTTGCAGCACCCGCACGTGGATGCCCACGAGGTCGGGATGGAACACGCCGATCAGCTGATTCTGCGCACCGGCGGGGTTCGTGAGCGGCCCGAGGATGTTGAAGATCGTGCGCACGCCAAGCTCCTTGCGCACTGGCGCCGCGTGCTTCATTGCGCCGTGATGGCTCGGGGCGAACATGAAGCCGACGCCCGTTTGCGCGATGCACTGCGCGACCTGCGCGGGCGACAGCATGATGTTCGCGCCGAGCGCCTCGAGGACG
>JBKPOL010000337.1:0-1848 GCA_046733075.1 Pseudomonadota bacterium
CAGGCGATGCCGGGCCCCGCCGAGGTCGCGTTCTGCCAGATGGCCGCCCGCCACGGGGTGTGGCTCATTCCCGGCTCGATATTCGAGCGGCGCGTCGATGGAATCTATAACACGACGCCGGTGATCGATCCGCACGGGACCGTCGTCACGCGGTATCGCAAGATGTTTCCCTTCATGCCGTACGAAGCGGGCATTCTCCCCGGACGGGAGTTTTGCGTGTTCGATGTGCCACAGGTCGGCCGCTTCGGTGTTTCGATCTGCTACGACATGTGGTTTCCCGAAACGACGCGACAACTCGCGTCGCTCGGCGCGGAAGTCATTCTGCATCCCACGTTGACGGACACGATCGATCGCGACCTCGAGTTGCCGATCGCGCGTGCGAGCGCCACGGTCAATCAGTGCTACTTCTTCGACGTCAATGGCGTCGGCGACGGTGGCACCGGGCGCTCGATCATCATCGATCCAGCGGGCAGCGTGCTCTATGAAGCGGGTCGCGGTCCGGAGATGGTCCCCATCGAGATCGATTTGGAGCGTGTGCGACGCGAGCGTGAGCGCGGCGTCCGCGGTTTGGGCCAGACGCTCAAGAGCTTCCGCGACCGCCCGGTCGATTTTCCCGTGTACTCGCGAAGCAATGCCACGCACGATTTTCTCGCGAGCCTCGGGCCCGTCGTCAAGCCGACGCGCCTTTCGTCGGTCGCGCTCGCGTCGACGCCTGCAGCGACGACCGCTCCGCTGCAAGCGCCGGTAGGCGCCGCGGCAGCCGCGCAGCCTGCATCGCCGGGTGCGATCAACACTTCATCCCAGGCGAACGTGCCGGCCGTAC
The DNA here is from genome assembly GCA_046733075.1 of Pseudomonadota bacterium. Taxonomy (GTDB): domain Bacteria; phylum Pseudomonadota; class Gammaproteobacteria; order Burkholderiales; family Casimicrobiaceae; genus VBCG01. The sequence continues at coordinate 824 of JBKPOL010000337.1, forward strand.
CCTCGACTCAGGCTGCCGCACAGCCCCCGCCGGTTCATTCGTAGCGATGCCGGCTGCCGCACAAGAGTAGAAGAGACAGACAGGGAGGAAGCTGTCATGAAGCGCAAGCCAAGACCCGTGGAGCCCCAGCGCGAGATCGCGATCAATCTGTATCGCAGCGTCTGGGAAGTGCGCAATGACGGCTGGATCCATCTCTCCGACGACGCGCACCGGCTCGCCGATGCCGAGCTCTCGGGCGCCGACATGGAGCTCGCGCGAGGGCACGTCGCCGACGCTCTCGATCTGCTCGAGCCGATCGAAAGTTACTGGGCCTTTCCCGGCCGCCACGGATTCCAGCGGCTGCTGAAGCTGTTCCAGGAACGCGAGTACGGCGGACTGAACGACCTCGTGCACCGGATCAGCCGGGCGCTCTCGAGCCAGTCCTATCGCCGAAGCTTCGTATCGCTGCACCTGGATGAGGAAGCGGCGGTCGAGGAAGAGGAGCGGCGCGAAACCGAAGTGCGCCTCGATCGTCCGTATTTCGAGGTCTTGATCGTCGACGACCTCTCCGCCCAGGAAGAGGAGATGCTGCGGCAGCGGCTCCGCAGCATGCGGCGTGACGATGACAAGTTCGTCTACGAGATCGTCGTCGTGCCGAGCTTCCAGGACGCGCTGATCGCCGTCCTCTTCAACTTCAACCTGCAGGCGTGCGTGATTCGCTACGGGTTTCCGCTGCGCTCACGCTACAAGCTCGACATCCTTGGCCAGCTGCTCGAAGGCTTCGACGAGGAGAGCCTCGAAAGCCTGCCGGAGAGCGAACGTGGCTGCCTGCTCGGCGCGCGCATCGCGCAATTGCGACCCGAGCTCGATCTCTACATGGTGACCGACGTGTCGGCCGAGGACATCGCGGGCAAGCTGTGCGAGAACTTCCATCGGGTGTTCTATCGCGAGGAGGACGATCGCGAGCTTCACTTCAGCATCCTGCGCGGCCTCGAGGATCGCTACCAGACGCCGTTCTTCACCGCGCTTCGCCTCTACAGCCAGCA
>JBKPOL010000338.1:0-8653 GCA_046733075.1 Pseudomonadota bacterium
GTGCGCTGCAGCTGCACATACGCTTGCGCGATGTTCGACGAGAGGGCGAGGCGCGCCGCGTAAGCGTCGACGTCCGCAGCCCGTGCCATCCCGAGCGCCGCTTCATAGGCCGCACGATTGCGCCCCCAGAAGTCGATTTCCCATGCAAGGGTTGCCTGGAGCTCGTTCAACGTCTGCGTGCTGCCTCCGAGCGGAGGCGGCACGAGGCCGTGCTCCGAGAAGCGCTCGCGCGTGGTCGACGCGCTCGCATCGACCCGCGGGGCAAGGGACGCACGCGCCGCTTGCGCAGCAGCGAGCGCCTGCCGTGTGCGCGCGGCGGCGATGTTGAGAGTCGGACTCGAACCGAGCGCTTGATCCATCAGCCCGTCGAGCTGCGGGTCGTTGAACGCTTTCCACCAATCCTCGCGGGGCCACGGGGCGTTCGCGGGCGTTCCGGCAAGAGCATGATCCGCCGCAAGCGCCGCAGGGTCGCGCGCGGTCGCCTTCGGCGCGACGCCTTCCATGCTTGCGCAGCCTGCCATGAAGAAGACGACGATCAACGACGGCAGTACGAAAGGTCGCTGTCGGATAACGCGGCGCATGTCTGTGGCGAATGGGTCAAGGTTCATAAACATTGCCCAAGCTGATTATGCCTAGGCAACTATTACTTCAAAAAAGGGGGTCAGCGGTTGTCGAGTATCCGGTTGAGGAGCGCTTCGAGCGTTTGCACTTCGGCCTTGCCGAACCCGCGCAGGAACTGCGCCTGGACCGTTTCCTTTGCGTGGAGTAACTGCGGATACAGCGCCTTGCCCGCGCTCGTCAGCTCGAGATTCATGGCCCGGCGATCGTCGGGATTGGGCACGCGTCGCACGAGCCCCTTTTGTTCGAGGCGATCGATCATCCGCGTCATCGCGCCCGGGTCATACGAAATGCTCTTGCAAAGGCCGGCCGCCGAATCGGCCTCCTTGTTCGCGACCGACGCAAGCACGATCAATTGCGGCGCAGTGATGTCGAACCTCGAGAGTTCCCGGTCCATGGCATCGATCAGTTCGACCCGAACGCGGTTGATCAGGCGGATGATCCCGTGCGGCTGCCGCGCCGAGGAGCGCTCGGCGATTGCCGCGTCAGCGGTTCGAGGAGGCGTCATGGCAAGGATTATGGGTGCCTAGGCAACTATTGTCAAGGCCAGCATCCGGGCCGAGTAAACTGGAACGTTCAAGATTCAACGGGACGCCCATGGCACATTTGACGGATCGGGAACTGACTTCGGACGCGGCCAACCCGCTCGAAATGGACGGCATCGAGTTCGTCGAGTACGCGACGTCGCGGCCGCAGTCGCTCGGACAGGTCCTCGAGATGATGGGTTTTCGGCCCATCGCCCGTCATCGCTCGCGTGAGGTCCTGCTCTACCGGCAAGGGGAGATGAACGTCGTCATCAATGCCCACCAGGACGACGCGCGACGGGGAACGCCGCTTTCCGACACCCCCGTGATTTCGGCGCTGGCCTTGCGCGTGCGCGACGCGGGAAGCGCGTGCCGCTACGCGGTTGCGCACGGTGCGTGGTCGGTGCCGTCGCACGTGGACGCGATGGAGCTCAACATTCCGGCGATCCATGGCGTGGGGGCGACGCGCATCTACTTCGTCGACCGTTATCGCAATTTCTCGATCTACGACGTGGATTTCACCCTCAATCCGGGCGTCGATCCGCATCCGCCGGCGCTGACGGGTCTGCGCTGGTTCGGGATCGTCCAGTATGTCGGCACCTCGCGCATGGCCGACTGGACCGCTTATTACGAAGAGATGTTCGGCTTCCACGTCCTTCCGGAAGAGCAGCGGTACGGCGTCCTGCCGAAGGGGCGCATCCTGCGAAGTCCGTGCGAGCGGTTCTTCCTGCAACTCGTCGAGCCGAATCCGGACACGTTCGACCTCGACCACGGGGAGATGCTGCAGCGCGTGGGCCTCGGCACGCCCGACGTGTTGCGCACCGTAGCGGCGTTGCGGGAGCGGGGCGTGGCGTTCGTCGAGTCGAAGGGCGTGCATTCCGAGGCGCGCGGCGCGTTGACGCAAAGCTATCTCGGCGGCGTGATGTTCGAGCTCGTGCACGATGAACGCAAGTGACGCGGCGGTGCATGCCGCCATGACCGCGCCGCTTCCGAATATCGCCGAATTCGGGATGGATACGATCTCGCTCGCGGGCGCGCTGCCCGCGAAGCTGACGGCGGTGCGAAACGCCGGCTTCTCGCAGATCATGCTTTCCGCGCGCGACGTGGTCGGCCATGCCGAAGGTCTCGACGACGCGGTGCAGGCGGTGCGGACGAGCGGCCTCCGCGTGACCGGCTTCCAGGTGCTGCGCGATTTCGAGGGACTCTCGGGCCACCTGCACGAGTACAAGGTGGACGTCGCCAAGTCGATGCTCGAGATGTGTCACGCGCTGGGCTCGAAGGTCCTCCTTGTGTGCTCGTCGACGTCGACGCACGCGAGCAACGATCCCGACGTGCTGGCGCGTGACTTGCGCAAGCTCGCCATGCTGGCGCTGCCCCTTGGCATCAAGGTCGCGTACGAAGGTCTCTCGTGGGGGCGAACGATCAACGAGTTCACGACGGCGTGGGACATCGTGAGCCGGGCGAACGCGCCGAATCTCGGCATCGGCATCGACTCGTACCACATTCTTGCCACGCAGACGCTGCTCGATGACCTCGATCTCCTCGATCCCGGCAAGATCTATCTGGTGCAGCTCGCCGATTTCATGTGGCAGGAAGTGCGCACCGTCGAGGAACGAGTCACGACGGCGCGGCACTTCCGCGTCTTTCCCGGGGAAGGCGTGCACAGCGCTGCGATCATCGACCTCGTGCGCCGGCTGGATCGGCTCGGTTACGGCGGCGATTACAGCTTCGAGGTATTCAACGACGATTACCAGCAGATGCCGCTGCCGACCGTCGCTGCCCGCGCCCGCCGCTCGGCGATGTGGCTTTGCGAGGACGTGCTTCAGCGTGCCGCGCCGATCCCGGTGCGCCTGCGTCGACGCTCCGGCGAGCGGGAGTGAGCCTCGGGCGCGTTCGTGCGTACGTGACGCGCCGCGCCCGCGGCGCGCATGCGGATCGAACGTGACGCGTCTTCGCTCGCGGCGCGCATGCAGATCCAGCGTGACGTGTCTTCGCTCGCGGCGCGCATGCAGATCCATGCTGCGCGGCGTTCCCGTTTGTCGGAGATCAAAGGCTGATGCGAATCAAGAGTGATAGCATCCCGCTCGGCACACGGAGTCGGTAATGGATCGAAGGACTGACTGGATCGTACGTAACGGCGCCCTCGCCGTCGCACTGTATTTCGCCCTCGTGCACCAGGTAAGCTGGTTGCCTTATCTAATAGCGGTGTTTGCGTGGTCGACGCTCGGCATCACCGTTTGGGCGATCTCCGCCCCGGTGCGCCGGCTTGCTTTCGTCCCGGTCTCCGAAGCAGCGACGATGACGTTCGATCTGGCGGTCCTTGGATCGATGTTCATCGCACACTGGTACTGGACGGCCTGCGCCTACGCGATGGCGCGCGGCTGCGCCGCGATCATCCGCTCGAGGACCCCGAGCAAACCGTAGGGCCCCGCAACGCGGCAGCCTCGCAACGCCAACCCCAGCAACCCGGCAGCCTCGCTAACCGGCAGCGTCCCGCCCGCCGCGAGCCTCCATCACGCCGTTCTTCGCTCAGACCGTCCGCTCGGCGACGAGCAGCACGTTCTTGCCGAGAACGTGCTTCGCGGCAACGTCTAGCAAGCGGCTCGCAGGAAATATCCACCGGTCGTACGTGCGAAGCGCCGCGCGGTTGATGTCGCCGGCGCCGGAGCCGAACGCGCGGTAAGCGAGCGTTGCGAAGAATCCGAGCGAATCCACGTATTCGGCTTCGCGCACCGCAAGCCCCGCTTCCCGAACCTTGTGTGCGAGCTCACGTTTGCGGTAACGGCGCAGATGGCCGACCTTGCGATCCATGCTCGTGTAGAGAATCGAAAACGCCGGAACGTAGACCAGCACACTGCCGCCTCGACGAATCTTGCGCGCCAGGTGCCGAAGAGCGCCGCGGTCGTCGTCGATGTGCTCGAGCACGTTGAACGTGTACGCGAAGTCGATGCTCTCGTCCTCGATCGACGTCAGGTTGGCATGGGCGGGCAAGCCGGCGGCGGAGAGGATGTCCCGCTGGTCTGCATCGGGCTCAACGCATTCGACGCGATACCCGTCACGCGCAAGCTCGAAGGCGAGCGTTCCAACGCCCGCGCCGAAGTCCATGAGCCGATTTCCTTTCCGTGCGCGGTCTCGCACAAGTTGGACGAGCCAGCGGTTGTAGTTGACCGCCTCCCTCATCATCTCGAGATTGTCCGTGCCGCTGTAGCGAGTGTCGGCCATCAGTTCGGCCGCGGCTTGTGACGGAATACCCACCACGTCGAGCCGCCGTAGTTGACGAAGGCTCCGAGCACGGCACCGGCAGCGAGCGGCACGACCGGCGTTGCGGCGAGCCGAGGCAGGGCCTCGATCAGCGCCCAAACACCGCCAGGTTGCAGAACGCGGCGATGACCTGCGTGACCAGGTAACGGCTGTATTCGCCGACAATCGGTGCGCCGCGGCCCGCGTGGCCGAACACGAACGCACGATTGAGGAGCCACGTCGCGAATACGGCAACGCTGAATGACAGCGCGCGTGCCGGGTAGACCGAAGCGCCCAAAACGCGGACGGCGAGTGTCAGAACGCCCGCATCGACCAGAAAGCCAATGCCGCCGACGGCGATGAATCTGGCGAACCGCCGCGATGCGCTCGTTTCGCGCATCAGCAGCAACGATCCCGGTTTTTCAACCGGACGTTGCCGTACTGTTCCGGGAGGTGCTTTTGCATGGGCTGGTTGACCAAAGCGCTGACAGGCCCAAGATTAGCAGGACGACACAGAACGCTTCACCGACCGCGCCGGCAACGTCGCTTCGCCCCTTCACCGCGATGAAGGGCGGGACCGCTACAATCATGTCGAAACGGCAGAGTGGGCGTCCGCGCGCTGCGAGGCGCGCGAGGGTCTGCGTCACGTCGTGCATTCCCGGTGAAGACGAATGTTGGTGACCGGTCATATCAGGATGCTGGGCTTCGCGCTGCTGCTCGCGTTGCTGGCGGCCGGCCCCGCGAGCGCGCAGGTGCCGTCCCCATACGCCATCGACATTCCGCACTGGTTCGCAAACACTTTTCTCGACTTCCGCGAAGACGTGCAGGATGCGGCGCGCGACGGCAAGCGCCTCCTCGTGTACTTCGGACAGGACGGCTGCCCGTATTGCACGAAGCTCATGACCGTCAATTTCGCCCGCCCCGTGATCGTCGACAAGACGCGCAAGCATTTCGTCGCGACTGCGCTCAACATCTGGGGTGATCGGGAAGTGACGTGGACCAACGGCAGGACGATGCGCGAAAAGGACCTGGCGCGCGCGCTCGACGTCCAGTTCACGCCGACGATCCTCATCTTCGACGAGTCGGCCAACGTGATCGCGCGCATGGACGGCTATTACCCGCCGGGCGAGTTCGAGGCGGTGCTCGACTACGCGGGCGAAAGGCTCGAACGGAAGCAGGCGCTCGGCGATTACGTGCGGGCACACGCCAGGGAGCGAGCAAGCCCGACGCTGCATGAGGAGCCGTTCTTACTGCGTCCGCCTTACAACCTGCGCAGGGCGCCGGGCAGCCGCCCATTGGCCGTCATCTTCGAGACCGTCGATTGCCCGCCATGTGACGAGTTGCATCAGGAAGCATTTCAACGTGACGACGTGCTGCGTGAAGTCGGACGGGTCGACGTCGCGCGGCTATCGCTCGGGTCGGCGGCGGCCGTGACGACGCCCACGGGGCAGGCGACGACCGCGGGCGCCTGGGCCCGCCACCTTGGCGTCGCCTTCACGCCGGCGATTGTCTTTTTCGATTCGTCCGGGGCGGAAGTCTTCCGCGTTGGCGCTTATGTGCGGCCGTTCCATCTCGCGGGCGCATTCGCATATGTCGCCGATGGCGCGTATCGGAGCGAGCCGTCGTTCCAGCGCTATCTGCAGGCGCGAGCGGATCGACTGAGTGCCGGCGGGCAGCGGGTCGAACTGTGGAGATGAGACGCGGCGCGCAAGGATCAAACGAGCCCATCGCGCTGTTTGCCGTTCGTTGCAAAGACCCAATCATCGACGAGGAGCGAGATGATCTACGCTGGAAAATTGCTGCGGGCGCGCTCGGTAGTCGTCGCGGCCGCGTCGGTCGGTTGCGCGGTCTTTGCCGCAGCGACGGGTGCGCAGTCGATCATCGACGAGTGGAGCACCGTCAAGACGCCGCCGGCGCCGCCGCTTGCGAACGTGACGCTCGACCGAAAGGCCACCGCGCTGCTGCTGCTCGATTTCAACGAACGGACGTGCAATCAGGAGCGTCGGCCGCGTTGCGTCGCGTCGATCCGCCAAGTCAAGAAGCTGTTGACCAACCGCGCGAGGCGGGCGTGCCCGTCGCGTTCAGCGTGGGTGGCGGAGGCAAGGCTTCGGAGATCAACAAGGAGCTGACCCCCACCAAGGATGAGCCGGTCGTGTCGTCGGGACTCGACAAGTTCGTCGGGACGGATCTCGAGTCGTTCCTGAAGCAGCACGGCGTCAAGACGGTCGTCGTGGCCGGCGTTGCCGCGAACGGCGCCGTCCTGTACACCGCCACGACCGCGGCTGAGCGGGGGATGCGGGTCGTCGTGCCGCTGGACGGCATCTCCGCGGACGCTCTTTACCCGGAGCAGTACACGACCTGGCATCTCGTCAACGCGCCGAGGATCGGCACGTCGGTGACGCTCACGAAGATTGACGATGTGAAGTTCTGACGCGAGCGCCGTTGCCCAAGGCGCTCACGCCCGCTGCTCAGCGATCCATGGCTTCGCCCGAGATAGCGTGAAAAACTCCCTCGCTCGCGCTTGAGGGAGCGCACAATCGCCGCGTCGAGCGGATTCATCGATGGATAGCGCAGCGCAGCCAACGCCACAAGCGACTTCGATCCGGCGGCTGGGCGTCGTGGCGGCGCTTGCCGCCGTGTATTTCGTCGTTGCGAAGGCTTCGCTGGCGACCGCGATCCCGCCGGGTTACGCCACTTCCGCATGGCCGCCCTCGGGTCTCGCGCTTGCAGCGGTTCTCCTCCTTGGCAATCGTGTCTGGCCGGCGATCTGGCTGGGTGCCGCTGCCGTCAACCTGACCGTCCAGTCGTCGGTCATTGCGGCGATTTTCATCGGCAGCGGCAACGCGCTCGAGGCGATCGTCGGCGCCACGCTGATTCGACGCTTCATGGACGTTCCGCGGCGCTTCGAGCGCGGTGAAGACGTGTTCGTGTTCGTCGCCATCGCCGCGGCAGCCGCCACCGTCGCGGCGACCATCGGCGCTTCGTCGATCGCGGCGTCCGGCGCGATCGGCATGCGTGACTTTCCGGTCAACTGGTGGACCTGGTGGCAGGGCGACACGTCGGGGATGATCGTCGTCACCCCGTTGCTGCTCGCATTTTCCGCGCCCCGCGCGCGCACCCCCACACGGGCGCGCAATGTGGAGGTTGCCGGCTTCGCCGCGGTTGTCGCGCTTGCGGGATTCCTGTCGTTCAGCGGCGGCATGCATTGGTTCGACTCCTCGCCGCTGCTGCTCGTACTGACGCTGCCCCCCGTCATCTGGGCGGCGTTTCGCTTCGAACAGCGCGAGGTCACGGCGACGATTGCAGCGCTTTGCGCGATCGCCGTCGGCTTCACGGTCTCGGGACGCGGACCGCTGGCCTCCGAGTCGGTCGACGTTTCGCTCGTTCGGCTCCTGATCTTCATCAGCTTCGTCGCGATGACGGGCCTTGCGATCAGCGCCGTCGTCGACGAGCGCAGGCGAGCGATGGATGCGCTGCATCGCAGTCGTGACGAGCTCGAGCGCCGCGTCGCAGAACGCACCGCCGAACTCCAGCGCAGCGAGCATGGCGAGCGCCGGATGAACGAGTTCCTCGCGATGCTCGCGCACGAGCTTCGCAATCCGCTTGCGCCGATTCGCAACGCGCTGCATCTGATGCGCATGCAGGGCGCGAGCGATTCGACGATCGAATGGTCGCGTAACGTCATCGACCGGCAGGTGACGCAGCTCACGCGGCTCGTCGACGATCTGCTCGACGTGGGCCGGATAACCAGCGGCAAGGTCGTGCTGAAGCGCGAACATGTCGACGTCAACGCAGCGGTGCTTCGCGCAGTCGAGACCTGCGAGCCGCTCGCCCGGGCAAGACGGCAGACGCTCGACGTGGCGCCGGCGCCCGAGCGACTCGTGATCGACGGCGATCTCATTCGGATCTCACAGATCGTCCAGAATCTGCTCAATAACGCTATCAAGTACACGCCGGACGGCGGAAGGATAAGCGTAGCCATCGCGCGCGACGGGGACTGGGCCGTCATCCGCGTCGTCGATACGGGCATGGGCATTTCGTCGGAACTTCTGCCCCACGTGTTCGAACTGTTCGTGCAGGGAGAACGGTCGCTGGCCCGTACTGAGGGTGGGCTCGGCATCGGCCTCACGATCGTCCGGCAACTCGTCGCGCTGCACGGCGGAACGGTCGTCGCACGGAGCGCGGGTCCCGATAGAGGAAGCGAATTCGTCGTGCGGCTGCCGGCGCTCGCAGCGGAGCCGGACGCGATTGCGCCTGGCTCCATCGATCAG
>JBKPOL010000339.1:0-5503 GCA_046733075.1 Pseudomonadota bacterium
GCCAAGTCGGCGCTCGAGCGCATCCAGCAGGAGTTCAAGGCGCGCGATGCTGAACTCGCGCAGAAGGAACAGGAGGTGCGCGACGCCGCGGCGCAACTCGAGAAGGTGCGCGCGACGCTGCCTGCCGAAGAGCGCGCGACGAGGGAGCGGGCGCTCGAAGCCCGGACGCGGGAGGTCGAGCGCCAGCGCCAGGTGTTCGCCGAGGACCTCCGCAACCGCCAGTTCCAGGAGCTCGACAAACTCAAGGAGCGCCTCGATCGCGTGCTGACGGCGTACGCCAAGGAGCGCAATTACGACCTGATACTTCAGGATGCGCTGTTCGTCGGCCGCTCCGTCGACATCACGGACGACATCATCAAGGCGCTTTCGTCGACGCCTTGAGGATTCGCGTCGACACGCGCTGATCCGGCGCGACGCTCGAGAGAAAGTTGCTCGCGTTACTCGAACGACCCGGCGCGTGATTTACGCAAGTCGCCGGCCGAAGATCGGGTACGCCGGATCGCTGTAGCCCGGCGTCGACGGATGCCCGGGGCGCACGAGCGAATCGACGAGCGCCTCGTCGTCGCTGCTCCATGATGTCCCGAGTGCGTTCACGTAGTCCTGCCATTGCGCGAGTGTGCGCGGACCGGCGATGATCGATGTCACGATGCGGTTCGCCCACAGCCACGCGAGCGCGAATTGCACCGGCGACCGTCCGGTCTTCTCCACATGCGCCTTCAGCGTCTTTGCGATGGCGAACGATTCTTCGCGGAATTCGGTCTGCATGATCCGGCGGTCCTTGCGAGCGGCGCGCGAATCCTCGGGCACGACGCCCGGCGCGTATTTCCCGGTAAGGACGCCGCGCGCGACGGGCGAATACGACGCAACGCCGATCCCGTAATAGTCGCAGGCCGGCAGCACCTCGACTTCCGGCATCCGGTTCAGCAGGTTGTAATACGGCTGACAGACAACCGGTCGGTTTACGCGCAGGCGATCGCACCAGTGCATGAGCTCTGCGATGCGCCAGCCGCGAAAATTCGAAATGCCGAAATAGCGGATCTTGCCCGCGTCGATCAACGCACCCATCGCCGCCACCGTTTCCGCAAGCGGTGTGCTCCCGTCGTCGATGTGCAGGTAATAGATGTCGATCCAGTCCGTACGAAGCCGCGCAAGGCTTGCGTCGCACGCCTGCATGATCCAGCGCCGCGACAGTCCGCCGGTGTGCGGGCGCTCGTTGCCGGCGCCCGGCATGACGTTGCCGACTTTCGTGGCAACGACCCACCACGAACGCCGCTCGCGGATCGCGGCACCGGTGATCGTCTCGGACGCTCCGCCCGCGTAGACGTCCGCGGTGTCGACGAAATTGACGCCATGGTCATGTGCATGCGCAATGATTTCGTTCGACTCGCGCGCATCGGTGCGATCGCCGAACATCATCGTGCCGAGACACAGCACCGACACCTGCAGGCCGCTGTTGCCGAGATGACGATAGTCCATCAAAGCCCGCCCGTCATTTGACGAAAAACTCGCGCGACGCGATCCGCGCGCCCTCGGCCATCGCAGCGAGCTTTGCCCACACTACGTCGGGATCGACGGCGGCCTGACCCACCCACGTGCCGTAGCCGCAGTCGCTGCCCGCCATGACGTTCTCGCGACCGACGAGAGCCGCGTATCGGCCGATTCGCTGCGCGATCAGGTCCGGATGCTCGATGAAATTCGATTTCGATTCGATCACGCCGGGGATCAGCAACTTTCCCTCCGGCAGCTTGACCGTTTCGAACACTTTCCACTCGTGCGCGTGACGCGGGTTGGCGGCTTCGAGCGCAATTGCCATGGGCTTCGCGCGAAACACGATGTCGATGACGTCGCTGAGCGGCACGTCGCAGTGATGCGGTCCTTCGTAATTGCCCCAGCACAGGTGCATCCGCAGCCGGTCCGGCGCGATGTTGCGCAGCGCATGGTTAAGCGCCTCGACGTGCAGCTCGGCCTTCTTGCGAAATTCCGGGAGAGTCAAGTTCGCGTACTGGATGTGGCGACCCATGCCGAGGTCGGGGCAGTCGATCTGCAACATGAATCCCGCGTTGGTAATCGTCTCGTACTCATCGCGCATCGCCTCGGCGATCGCGGACAGGTAGCTTTCTTCGCTGCCGTAATAGTCATCCCGGAAAAAGAGCGACACGACGCCCGGCGATGCCGCCGTCAGGAAGCCCTCCTGCACGTCAACGCGGGCGAGCGCTGCCTGCAGATGCGCAACGTCGGTGCGGGCGGCGGCCGGGTCGCGCACCGAAATCGCGGCATTGCATGCAGGGGTCTTGCGACGGGAGCGACCGGGATCGCCGAACACCCGTTTTTCGAGGCGCGGAAAGGACGCGAGATCCTGATAGACAAACGTATTGCCGGTGCCGCCGAAGCCTGCCAGCCGATCCTTGATGTACGTCGCGTAGCTCGGCTTGCTCATTTCCCCGTCGTTGACGACGTCGATGCCGGCATCCGCCTGTTTGCGCACGACTTCCTCGACGGCGAGCGCAATGCGCCGTTCGAGCGCATCGCGTTCGACGGGCACTCCCTCTTCGCGTGCATACATGATGCGCACGAGATCGTCGGGGCGGGGCAGGCTGCCCGTGTGCGTTGTCAGGAACCGATCGGTGCTTCGCTTCATGTTCGTCCTCGGTGTTCGGGTGATTGTCGCATGTGCGTTCGTGCGCGCAAGGTACAATCGGCGCCCTTCTCCGCCGTGTCGCAACCCCATGAACGTGCTGTTCGAGGACGACGGCCAGGTGAAGGCCGGATCGCTCCTCGCCGATAACGACGCCTCGCTGCACGTCGAAGCCGTCTCGGGCAAGCGCCAGAAGATCAAGGCGGCGCACCTGCTCCTGCGCTTTGCCGCGCCTTCCGCCGCGGAGACGATGGCGAAGGCGCAGCAGATCGTCGGGGACATCGATCTCGATTTCCTGTGGGAAGTGTCGGCCGACGACGAATTCGGCTTCGACGAGCTCGCACGCGAATACTACGGCGGAACGCCTGGCCCACCGGAATCCGCGGCCATCGCCATCGCTCTGTCGCGCGCGCCGATGTACTTCTACCGCAAAGGCCGCGGTCGCTACCGCAAGGCGCCGCCGGAGGCGCTCAAGGCTGCGCTTGCATCCGTTGCGCGCAAGGAGCGCGAGGCGCGCGACATCGCGCAGTGGACAACCGAGCTCCGCGCGCGAGCGCTTCCCGCGTCGCTTCGCGCGAAGCTCGACATGCTGCTGTATCGGCCCGACAAGCAGGCGCCCGAGTGGAAGGCACTCGATGCAGCATGCGGAGCGGAGCGCATCGGACCGCTCGAGCTGCTGCGTGAGTGCGGAGCCATTGCTTCGACGCACGACTACCACTTCAATCGCTTCGTCGTCGAGATGTTTCCCGGCGGGCTCGCATTTCCCGCGTTCGGTGCGCTGCCTGCGTTACCGGACTTGCCGCACGCCGACGTCGTAGCATTTTCGATCGACGATGTATCGACCACCGAGATCGACGATGCATTCTCCGTGCGCGATCTGGGCGGCGGACGGCGCGAGATCGGCATCCACATCGCGGCGCCGGCGCTCGCAATTCCGCGTGGCTCGCCGCTCGATGCGATCGCGCGGAAGCGGCTGTCGACGGTGTACATGCCGGGGCGCAAGCTCACGATGCTTCCCGACGTTGTCGTCGACACCTTTTCGCTTCGCGAGCATGCAGCTCCGGCCGCGCTCTCGCTGTATGTGAACACCGATGCCGAGGGAAACGCCGTCGCGCATCGCACAGTGCTCGAGCGCGTGCCGATCGCCGCTAACCTGCGGCTTGCCTCGCTGACCGATGCATTCGCCGGCGACGCTTCCCGCGATGATTCGCCGTGGTGCCGCGAATTGCGCGCGCTGTGGCAGACCGCCGAACGGATGGCCGCGCGGCGCGGCAAGACGGACATCGCCCGCACGGACTTCGCGTTCCAGGTCGATTGGAACAGCGAAGGCGCAGGCGAACGGGGCCGCGTGACGATCGTGCCGCGGCCGCGCGGCAGCCCGCTCGACAAGCTCGTCTCCGAGCTGATGATCCATGTCAACCACGTGTGGGGCAGGCGAATTGCCGAAGCCGGCATTCCGGGTCTTTATCGCGTGCAGGCAGGCGGCAAGGTCAAGATGAGCACGCGACCCGGCGAACATCAGGGACTCGGTCTCGACCATTACCTGTGGGCGAGCTCGCCGCTGCGACGCTACAGTGACCTCGTCAATCAGCGCCAGTTGATCGCGATCGTCGACGGCACGCGCGCGCCCTACGCGGGCAACGATGCCGAGCTGTTCGCCGTGCTTGGCGATTTCGAGGCGACCTACGCGCAATACGCCGAATTCCAGGACCGGATGGAGCGTTACTGGTGCCTGCGCTGGCTGCTGCAGGAGGGGGCCACCGAGTGCCGCGCCACGGTGATCCGGGAGAACCTCGTTCGGTTCTCCGATCTGCCTCTCGTCGTCCGGTTGCCGGACATGCCGGCGAGTGAACCGGATGCGCCCGTTCGGGTCGCGCTCGGTCGCATCGACCTTCTGCAGAGCACGCTCGAGTGCCGGTACGCGGGTCGCGCGGAGTGATTCGATGGGAGGGGTATCGGAACCGCGCTCACGGATTCCGGACGGTCATGCGTCGCTTTCGAAAGGCGCCGGGGCTCCAATCGCGGCCCGAAACCGTTGGAAGTACGCTACGCGGCGGCTGCCGTCTGATCGATGGCAGCGCCCGAAAGCTATGACGACGGCATGAGCGCGCTACAATGCCCCACGCCCCCAACCCCGCCCAAGCCTTCGCTTGTCACGACGCGTCGCTCAACCGAGATTGTCTGCCGTCCCGGGCGATAGGGAATCGCCGGCGTCGGCCGCTGCCGGCGCACCAACGGCGGTCGCCGCTGCGCCCGAGCGCCGAGTGAGTGCCGCTTTAGCGGTTCGACCCGCAGCGCCGTCGGTCCGCGCAGCCCCGGCTTCTCCATCGCAGGGCAAGCGAGAAGTTCTGGCGGCGGTATCTTCGGCAGAGGGCAAGCGCGAGGTCCTGGCTCCCGAGCGGCGCCCGTCATCCACCGGGCTGCCCAAAGCGCGGCTCTCCTTTGCCGGCGTGCTGCCACCTGCGCGCATCCCGCCCGAATCGCTCGCGTGCCCCCGCCGCATATCGACGTTCGGGGTAGCGGTGGCGATCTCGCTCGGTCTGCACGCCGTTGCCATGGTGACGCACTTCACGCTCGGGTCCGGGCGCCTGACCGACAATGGCCCTCCGCTGCAGGTCGCGCTCGTCAACGCCAAGTCGGACTCGAAGCCGGTGAAGGCGGACATCCTCGCGCAGGCGAACCTCGATGGCGGCGGCAATACGGAGAAGGACCGGCGCGCCAAGACGCCATTGCCGGTCGCGCCGCGCGAAACACCGCGCCAGAACGTGCAGGTCGCATCGCGCCGCACGGAGGTGCAGGAGAACACGACGCGCGAGATGATGACGCAGATCGCGTCGCCCATCGCCATCCCGACGCCCGAGCCGAAAC
>JBKPOL010000340.1:0-3005 GCA_046733075.1 Pseudomonadota bacterium
CGATCTGCCGCACCGTCAGTGCGACCTCGCCGGTTTCCGATTTGCCGGCGGCAAGGCGCGCCGCACGCGATTCGACGCCGTGGTCGAGGGCGTTGCGCAGCAGGTGCTCGAGCGGTCCGACGAGCTTCTCCAGGACCGAACGATCGAGCTCCGTCTGCCCGCCATGGATCTCGAGGTTGACGCGCTTGTCGAGCTCGCGCGCGGTCTTGCGCAGGATACGGTAAAGGCGCTCGGACAAGCTCGCAAACGGGACGGTCCGGATGGCGAACAGCCGCTGTTGCATTTCACGTGACAGGCGCGCCTGGGCGAGCAGCGCGGCATCGGCGTCGTCTAGGTTCTTCAGCAGCGATTGCTGCACGGTCGATACGTCGTTCACACCCTCCGCGAATGAGCGCGTCAGTTCCTGGAATCGCGTGTAGCGGTCGAGCTCCAGCGGATCGAAGTCCTCCTGCCCGGCACTCTGCGACATTCGCGACTGGATCTGCGTTTCGGCCTGCAGCTCGATCTCGCGAACCTGGCTCCGCAATCGGATGACGCTGCTCGTGAGCTCGAGCAGATTCGCCTTCAGCGCGCGCAGCTCGCTTTCGACGCGCGCGCGGGCGATCGCCACTTCACCGGCCTCGTTGACGAGGAGGTCGACAATGTCGGCGCGCACACGGAGCATCGCCTTGGCGACATCGAGGTCATGTTCGTGAAGATGCGTCGTCCTTGCGGTCGCCGGTAGCGCGGCGGGCGTTGCCGGCGCAGCGGAAGTCGCGCCGGCGGTTGCGACGTCCGCAACGGCCTGCGCTCGAGCGCGTTCCAGACCGGCAGCGGGCGCCGCAAGCCATGGCAGCGGAACATTGGATTTGCCTTCGCGCAGCGCGTCCAGCACGAAGGCGATGCGATCGAGATCGGTATCGAGCGCGTCGAACAGTTCGGCGCTCCCCGCAACCGGCGCGTCGTTGATCGTCAGGCGCGATTCCATCCGATGCGCGAGTTCGCCGAGGCGCATCGCCCCGGCCATGCGCGCGCTCCCCTTCAACGTATGGAGCGTGCGGCGAAGGTTTCCTGCACACGACGCGTCCTCGGGCGCACGCGCCCATGCACGGACCTGTTCCCCGGCCTGCGGGAACAGCTCGTTCGCCTCTTCGAGGAAGATGGGCAGGATCGTCGCGTCGACATCGTCCGTGACATCGAGCAGCGACTCCTCCGATGCGGGCGGGCGCGCCGGCATCGCTGTAATCGCAGGTACCGTCGGTGGGGCGGGCGACGTCGTGTCGTCATGCTTCACGAGCGTGGCAGTCGCTTCCTGCGTCAGCGCCACCCAAGGCGCGTCCGGCTCGGCCTCGAGGTGACCGGCGAGCGGCGGAAAGTCGACGATGGGCTGCGGCTCGACGACGTGCGATCCAGGAACCACAGCCTCGGGGGCTGGCGCTTGATCGGCGGTCGCAGGAGCAGCAGGTGCGGGTTCCGTCGGCGATTCTCCCGCGAATCCCGTCGCACTTTCGTCTGATGCGAACGCCAGGAGATCGGAAGCGATCGGGGGCTGCGATGAAGGCAACGGCTCGGAAGGGGGCCGCACGATATGCAGGGGCTCGTGCTGATGCACTGATGCAGTGTCGAGCTCGGGAGTGAACAGCGAATCCGCGGCTGGTACGTCGGCCAGCGCTTCCCTGCGCATTTCCTCGAGCTCGGCGGTGATGTCGGCGGCCTCGCGCTCGTCGCTCGGCGTGAACCGCTCGCGATGCTTGACCCGGTTCACGAAATGGGCGATGCCTGCGGTGGCGCGCGCGAGGACGGGCTGCGCGGTGCTGGGAAACGGGGCACCCCGTTCCTCGAGCGCAAGCAATGCCTGCTCGAGCGCGCGGGCCGTCGTCGCAATCAAGGCAATCCCGCCCGTACGGTGGATGCCGCAGAGCGTGTGACTCGCGCGCACCATCGCCGCGACCGGAATGTGCTCAGGGTCGAATTGCAGCACCGATACTTCGTGCTGCAGCACCGCCACATGCTGGTCGGCCTCGTCGCACAGGATTCGCCACAACGCGGCGGACAGCGTAACGGGGCCGATCGTCACCTCTTCGGCCTCGCGTGCGGGCGGAGGTTCGGGCGGCCGCGCCGCTTCCGAGAGGAGCGTCAATTCGGGGGCGTGATTTCCGCGGGCGCGATCCCCGGCGCTCCCATGCCCGGTCGTATTGTCCGCCACGACGCGCAGCACCGGCTTGCCGATGTCTCGCAGTTCGGCGGGTACGCCCACGTCGATCGTCTCGTCGACCGCGCGCTCGATCACCGTGACCTTCGGTGCCGCGCCTGCATCGACGTCGCTCCCAAGCTCGGGAAAGTCGACGAGCTCGAGATCGGGAACCAGTGTCGTGGGTGGGCTCGACGCAGGCGAGGCCGAGGTCGACGACAGCGACTCTCCGAACGGGACCGGATACTCGATCGGACCGCTCGAGTCGCGATGAAAGGTGGCGAAAGTCTCGGCCGGCTCTTTCGTTTCCGGAGTCGATGGGGCCGCGATCGGCCCTATCGGCGTGCTCGTTTCGACCGGCACCGGCTTCACGGGGACCGTCGCGACGGGAGGAGCAACCGGTGGCAATGGCATGGCCCGAGGGGTTGCGCCTGGCAGATCCGCGTCGACCGCGCGCATCGCGGCCTGCAACGGCCCGGGGGCGGTCGCAAAGCGGCCCGTCTCCCGCAACTCCTTCACCCACTGGCGAAAGCTCGTCTCCGCGACGCCGATCAGCGCGATCACGGCAGGCGTCACGCGCCGATCCTCTTCCAGCAGGCGATTGTGAATGCGCTCGACGCCCCACGCGAGCTCGCCGAGCTCGGTCAGGCCGACCATCCGGCCGCTGCCCTTCAGCGTGTGGAACTGCCGGCGCACGGTTGCGAGCGCTTCGCGATCACCCGGATTGTGCTCGAGCATCCGGCGATGCTCGTCGATCGTGTCGAGAACCTCGTCGGCCTCGGTCAGGTAGATGTCGAGCAGCTCGGCGTCGAGCTTGCTTGCATCGGTATCGAGC
>JBKPOL010000341.1:0-3144 GCA_046733075.1 Pseudomonadota bacterium
CTCGACACTACCCCGTTGATAGCACCGAACACTGATCGCGACGCGGCGAGGCTTCGTGAAAATTCGATTTAGCACAGCCGATCGCATCCTTGAGCTTGTATGCGTACGCCTTTGTCCGCCAGGTGCGCGCATCGCCATCACCGATGCAGCACCTGGAACAAATTGTTGAAGTCGTCCGTCCACACGCCGATGTCAGGACGCGCTGGTATTTCGGTTGCAGCGTCCGCGATTCTGGGCTTGGCGAGCAACGCGTGGTTGTTTGACACGAGGACCCAGTCGCTGCGGCTTGCGAGCACGTCCGTTCCTTCGTCGCGAATCCATACGGCCTGCATCCCGCGTGCTTCCGCAAGCGCGTGAACGACGGGGACGAGCTCGAGGAAGCGGTTCGTCAGATGAAAGGCGATGACGCCGTCCGGCTTGATGTTCTGCGCATAGAGCGCGAGCGCCTCCGCGGTGATCAGGTGAACGGGAATCGCGTCGCTCGAAAACGCGTCGATCGCGAGGACATCGAGGTTCGCGGGTGGTCCGCGCTCGAGCGTGAGGCGGGCATCTCCGAGCGGCGTCTCGATCCGAGCGTCGGACTTCGACAAATACGTGAAGTCCTCGCGCGCGATGTTCACGACGGCTGGATTAATGTCGTAGAAGCGATAGAGGTCGCCGGGCGTGCCATAGGTGGCGAGGGTCCCTGTGCCAAGTCCTATGACGCCGACGCGTAACGGATCCTTGCGCGGATGCATCGTTTCCAGGAGCCTGCCGATGCCGGAAGAAGGCGTGTAATAGCTGGTCGGCTGCTGGTTGAAAGGCGGCGCCAGGTACTGGAGGCCGTGCATGATCGTGCCATTCATCAGCGTACGGTGCCGGCTCACGGCGTCTTCGCCCGACTCCTGCACGCGCATCACGCCATAGAAATTGCGGGCGGTCGCGATCGTCGAGTCGTAGAAATTGAGCGCGCCCCAAATCATGCAGCCGATCGTCTCGGCAACGGCGACGAACGCAAGTACGGGCAGCACGCGCGTGTCGCGCCGCACCTGCCACAGCAGAAGAACCGTTGCCGCGATCAGTCCGAGTGGCAGCTCGAATTTCGCCGGCAACGTCAGCGGGGCGATGATGCCCACGAGAGCAGCACCTACGGCACCGCCGAGCGACACCATCAGATAGAAGCGGGTGAGGTAGCGCGGCGAGGGCTTGAGCCGGGCGAGCTCGCCGTGGCAGAACATGCACGCGATGAATAGCCCGACGCAAAACACCGTGAGCTGCAGCACGAGCTCGTGGGTAAGACGGGGATCGGCGGCGCACCACGCCATGACGCCGATCGTGGCCGTCGCGATCGGAAGCATCAGCTCGCGCGGATACCAGCGCGTGCTTTCGAAGCACACGATGAACGTCAGCAGATACAGCGTCAGCGGGACGACCCAGAGCAGCGGCACCGCCGCGATGTTCTCGCTGATGTGGCTCGTCACCGATAACAGCAGCACGCTGCCCGTTGCCGCGAGTGCGCACCAGAGCGCGCTTCGCGACCAGGGAGGCGGTTCCTCGCTCGACGGGACGTTCGAGGCGGGGTCGAGGACGTGCGCGGCGACGACCGGAGCGTCGCGCCTCGCGCCCCAAGCAATCGTTCCGCAGAGGAGCGCGAACACCGCGTAGCCGGCGGACCACAAGTACGCCTGCATGCGCGTGGCAATCGAAGGTTCGATGACGAGCGGATAGCCGACGAGCGCGAGCAGCGACGCGAAGTTCGACAATGCGAACAGTCGATACGGATTGCGTTGCGGATAGCGGCGCGCGAACCAGGCCTGCAGCAGCGGACTCGTCGTCGACAGCAGGAAGTAGGGCAGCCCCAGCGTGATCGTCAGAAGTCCGAGGATCAGCCCCGCCGGACTTTCGGTCCCCGAAGGTTTCCATCCGGCGCCGGGGATGATTGGGAGCGCGATGAGACTCGCCGCAAGCAGCGCCATGTGCAGCATCGCCTGCCCGCGCGCAGCAAGGCGGCGCACGACGATGTCGGCGTAGCCGTACCCGGCCAGGAGCGCCGTCTGAAAGAACACGAGGCACGTCGTCCACACGGCGGCGGATCCGCCGAACCACGGCAGGATCTGCTTCGCGATGATCGGTTGCACGAGGAACAGCAGGAACGCACTCGCGAAGATCGTCAGCGCGAACAGGATCATGGCGACGGGAACAGCGGACAGGCATGAGCGACGCGCGATCGCACGCCGAAGCGGGCATTGTAGAAAAGCCGCGCAGCAACTTCGCGATGGAAGCTGCCGGGCGCGTTCAGATCGTCGATCTCGGGCGGAAATACTCGACGCGGTCGATCGAGCGCACTTTGATCTCCTTGACGTCCGCGCCCTGGAGCACTTTGAGCGGGACTTCGTCGCCGGCGCGCCGCCGGTTCCAGACTCGCTCGTAGAACTGCGCCTGAGTGGTTACCGATTCGCCGCCGACGCCGAGGATGATGTCGCCGACGCTCAGGCCCGCGCGATCGGCCGGGCCGTCCGGCGAAACGCGCGTGACGAGCAGGTGGCCCTGTATCTCGTCCGCGGAAACGCCAAGCCACGGTCGCGCGGGACCGGCGCGATGTCCTTCTCGAACGAGGTCGTTCAGGATCGGCTTCAGGAGATCGATCGGAACGAATACGTTACCAGGGAGCTTCGGATCCTCGGCCGTCGCTTCGCGGACGATGAGCGAGCCGATGCCGACGAGCTTGCCATCGCGATCGATCAAGGCTGCGCCGCTCCAGTTCGCCGTCGGCGGACTCGTATAGAGCGCATAGTCGAGCTTGTACTCCCAGTTTCCGGTGAATTCCCGCTTCGATACGATCCACGCGAACGAGGCGCCGGGTCCTCCCGCGCTCGCGATCAGCACCGGATCGCGCTCGTTGAGCCTCGCCGAATCACCGAGTGAGACCGGCTGCGCGTCGAGTGGAACCGCCGCGCGCACGAGACCGAAGCCGCTCGCATGATCGTAGCCGATGACCTGACCAGGCAGCGTGCGGCCCTTGGCGTCCGTGATCTTCACGTCGTCCGCTTCGACGATCAGATAGCCGATGGTCAGCACCAGGCCGTTGTCGCCGATGACGACACCGCTTCCTTCGCGCTCATCGCCGAGGGACGAGGCACTGCGCGCACCGGGAACGGAGCGCGT
>JBKPOL010000342.1:0-6490 GCA_046733075.1 Pseudomonadota bacterium
CTCTTGAGCCACGTTGCTTACCCATTGCGACTTGTCCCAGAGCGTCAGTCGCTCGCCGTCCCACGCAGCGATCGTCGCATGCATCTCGATCGGGTTGTGGTTCTCGCGCGGGATGACGTAGGTCTGGTCGATCGCGACTTCGGCGGCTGCGAGCCCGCTGTCGACATCCCCGCGCCGCGTTTCCGACGGCCGCTTCTCGCCTTGATCGGTCTTCTGCTGGGTCGGCGCTACAGGGGTGACGTGCGCGATGTCGACGGCGGCGCTCTCGGAGATGTACGTCACGCGCACCAGGTTTGCTGCATCGATGGCCTGCTCAAACGTTTCCGCGACAACCAGCCCGATCGGCTGGCCCTGATGCGTCACGCGGTCATCCTGCAGAACGTGCAGGCGCTCCCCCACCTCCGGGTCCACGGCTCCTTTGTGCGGTCGATATGCGAGCCGCGGCGAATTACGATATGTGAGCACCGCAATCACGCCACGTGCACCTTCCGCCAGTGCGCTGTCGATCGTCGCAATCCGCCCCTTCGCGACGTTCGCGCGAACGATGGCGGCATAGGCATGGCCCGGAACGATAAATTCCGCCGCATACGCCGCACTGCCCGTGACCTTGGATCGGCCGTCGACGCGGCTGATCGGTTGTCCGATGAATGTGGCGTTCATGGCATTACCCTCGCGCTTCTCGGTTCCGCGCCCGATTCGCGCCTGGGCGGCGCCGCGCGCTCACGCGCGAGCTCCAGCAACTTCAACTGCCCGCACGATCGCGCGCTGCATCAACTCGATCTTGAAGTCGTTGTGCCCGCGACCCTGCGCGCCTTGCGCCGCGAGGGCCGCAGCATTTCGCACTTCCGGCGAGCCAAGCGTCGCCCCCTTCAGCGCTGCCTCCACTGCGGGCATGCGCCAAGGCTTGGTGCCCACGCCGCCAAGCGCGATACGGGCTGTTGTGACTCGTGGTCCATCCATGTCGAGAGCGACGGCGACCGAGACCAACGCGAATTCGAAGGATGCGCGCGTGCGGACCTTCAGGTAATGCGAGCGCCGCGCTCCGGGGCTCGAGGGGACCGCAATCGCCGAGATGACTTCACCCGGTTCCAGCGCCGCCTCGATGTGCGGCGTATCCCCGGGAAGACGATGCAAGTCGATCAAGCGCAAGGTGCGCCGATCACTTGAGCTCCGAACTTCGATCGCCGCATCGAGCGCGACCAGCGCAACCGCCAGATCCGAGGGATGCACGGCAATACAGTTGTCGCTCGTGCCGAGCACGGCGTGCCACTGGTTGTCGCCCGTGATGGCGGCGCAGCCCGACCCCGGCACGCGCTTGTTGCACGCCGTGTATCCGACATCGCGGAAGTACGGACAGCGGGTACGCTGCAAAAGATTTCCGCCCATCGTCGCCTGGTTGCGCACCTGAGGACTTGCGGAATTGAGAAGCGCTTCGGTGATCAGCGGAAACTGCTGGACGACAGCCGCATGAGCGGCAACGTCGGCCATCGTTGCAGCCGCGCCGATACGCAGACCTTGGTCATTCAGTTCGACGCGATGGTCGAGAACGCCGGTTAGGCTGACCAGGCGGGTTGGTTGCCGCACGTCTTCCTGCAGCAGCTGCACTATGTCGGTGCCGCCGGCGATGTATTCGGTGGCTGCATCCGTACGCCCCGCCTGCGCCTGCAACGCCAACGCGGCGGCAAGATCCGGAGGGCGTTCGAGGGTGAAGGGATGCATCGCTCACCCTCGTCCCGTCGAACCGGAGGCCCGGGCCGCATCCTGAATGGCCGCTACGATGTTGTCGTACGCGCCGCAGCGGCAGATGTTCCCGCTCATCCATTCGCGGATCTCCTCTGCGGAACCTGCGTGGCCCTCGGCGATGCATGCGGCACCGGCCATGATCTGGCCCGGCGTGCAATAGCCGCACTGAAACGCGTCACGCTCGACAAAGGCGGCTTGCAGCGGATGCAGTTGCTCGCCGCGGGACAGGCCCTCGATGGTGGTGATATCCCGCTTGTCAACGAGGGCGGCAAGCGAAAGACATGATTTGACCCGCTTGCCATCGAGCAGCACCGTACAGGCTCCGCATTGCCCCAGGCCGCAACCTTTCTTGGTGCCAGTCAGGTGCAAGAGTTCCCGCAATGCATCGAGCAGCGTGGTGCGCGGATCCAGCACGAGCTGGTGCTCGCTGCCGTTCACGCGCAGCGCGACTGCGATTGATGGAGGAGACAAGTCAGCGGGCATATTCGCCTCGGTGAGATGGTGAGCTGCGGTCGCTGGCGCGATGTCCTGGAGGATCGATGCGGCAGCAACGGCCCCGGCGGTCGCTCCAGTGCGTTTCAGCATATGACGCCGTGAAGGATCGAAGGTGGTCATCGTACGTCTTTTGTAGCCAGCAAGCCGATGCGAGAAGCCCTCTGCGCGTGGGAATCGGTCGCCGGACGATCAAGAGTCCCGTTCCGTTCGTGACACACTCATCCCTGTGAATGGATTACACGTCAACAATACCGGCGCGCCCTTCTCCGCGACGCTGAAGTTTCTCTCTCCTAGATGCTGACAAGCCGTGTCCACCGACAAACCCCAGCCCGCCTGCTGGAAGCGAATGAGCAACAATGGGACCACCGGCCAAAGGCCTCGACCGCTTCGGTAAGGCGCGATACGTGCGAAGAAATGCAACTGCAACGGTTCGCCGACGAACCGATTTACATTCTTCCTCCAGCCGATCCACGCTCTCGGCACGAACGTAACCAATACCGCAAAGCGCCGTGTAAATGCCTCGATCGCACGGTGCCGTAGCTCGCGCGCGCTGGGCCACGCGGCTCCAGTTCATGGTGCTCGGCATCCTCGTCGGCACCTGGGGTGCGCACATCCCGTCGGTGAAGTCGCGCTATGCGCTGAACGATGCGGCACTCTCGTTGGCATTGCTCGCAGTGGCCTTGGGCACGGTATCGTCGCTTTTCATCGCAGGACGCGTGGTCGCGCACCTTGGCGCGCGCAAGACCGCGGCGCTCGCGGCGTTGTCCATGAGCATGTCACTCGCATTCGTGCTCGATTATTCGGGGATCGCAGCGCCGCTGCTGCTGGCAATGCTCGTCTTCGGCGCGTCGATGAGCCTCTTCGACGTTGCCATCAACACAGAAGGCTCGGAGCTTGAAAGCGTGAGCGGACGCGCAATCATGAGCAATCTGCATGGCATGTTCAGTATTGGCGGGATGAGCGGCGCGGCGCTTGTGGCGCTCATGTTCGATCTTGGATTGGCTCCGCGGATACAGCTCTTCTGCGTTTGCGGCGTGATCGCCCTTGTCGCGCTCATTGCGTCACGCGGAATGCTGGAGACACACGCCGGATCCGCCGATGCGGGCGGAGAGGCGCACTTCGCCTGGCCGCGCGGTCTGCTGCTGCTCATCGGTGTTCTGATCCTATGCGGGATGACGGCCGAAGGCGTCATGTACGACTGGAGCGTCTTGTACTTGAAGCAGGAGGTCGGCCTGCCGCAGGCGCAGGCCGCGCTCGGCTATGCCACGTTCTCCGCGGCGATGGCGTTGTCGCGGTTTGGCGGCGACCTGCTTCGTTCGCGCTATAGCGAGCGGGCGCTGCTGCGGTTGGGCGGCATCGTTGCCGCTGTCGCGATGGTCGGTGTTTTGACCTCGAGCAACGCCTGGATTGCCTTCATCGGCTACGCGCTGATCGGCGCCGGGCTCGCGCCTGTTGCGCCCATTCTCTTCAATGCGGCTACGCGCGTGCCAGGCGTGAGTCGAGCCGCAGCTATCGCATCGGTGACATCGATCGGATACAGCGGCTTCATGCTCGGGCCACCGCTGATCGGCGGCATCGCCACGGCGACGTCACTCACCGTCGCGCTCGCGGTCGTCGTGGTTGCCGCCGGACTCCTGGCCTATGGCGCTCGCTTCGTGCCGGAGAAGCCGGGCTGAACGGTTGATGGACTCGTTCAGTCCTGCATGAGTGCGGTCACGTCATCAAGGGGTCGACGCCTGCCCTCCTGCGAGCGCTATCGGTAGCGAGGATTATGGCGCCTGAGGGACACCCTCATCTGCGAGGCTGTCCCCGCGCTCCTCGGGCCGCGTTTGGATTGAATTCATGGCAGCGTTATGGGCGCGACCGAAGATAACCCCCACTCTCGACACGTGCCGCCGGATGCCGGAAGATTTGAGTGCAGCATGAGGTGTCACCGAGCTGATATCAGGGGCTCCAAGTGCAGCGACCGTTCCGGGCTTGGGGGTCGAACGACGTCCATGATCGCCGCTCCCGGGGCCTCAACCCAATCGAGGAGGATTCCGATGAAGTACGTGATCAGCTGGTTCGAACGCCCGCAGGGTTCACCCATTGAGTACGAGAATGCCCAGAAGCGAATCCTCGAGGTATTCGGGCAGTGGAAGGCGCCCTCCAACTTCAAGATCGAATTCTTCGTCATACGAGTTGGTGAATGGGGCGGGCACATGTTGATGGAATGCGACGATCCGGTGACGATTCATAAGTTCTGCTCGATGTTGCCGGCATTTGTATTTCAAGTCCACCCGGTGATCCCGGTCGAGGATGCAGTTCGGGGAGAACTCGAGGTCATTTCGTGGCGCGATGGCCTGAAAGGCAAGCAATAACGTCCGAGAGGCTGCACAACACTTCCACGTCAGGTGAACGGCGACATCAGGTGCGCGACATTCGTCCGGTCGCGTCCGCGCGCAGGACATGTGGCGCGGATCTCGCCGAGTATCGACAGAAATGTTCGACACGCTGCGGGAAACTCCCGCCGAGCTGACCGCCGGAAGCATCGCATGCACATAGCTTGTTGTTTTGCAGGCTCTGATGATGACGCGAGGGCCTGGGCCTCGGAACTGGCATCGGCGCTGCCTGAAGCGACCGTCCGCGTGTGGACCCCGGGCGACCCTCCCGCGGACTATGCGGTCGTGTGGAAAGCGACACAGGCGTTCATCGATTCGCAGACCGGGCTCAGAGCGATCTTCAATGCCGGGGCCGGCATAGATGCGCTGGCGGGTTTGAGACTGCCGACCGGCGTCCCTTTGATTCGTCTTGAAGACGCCGGAATGTCGGAGCAGATGAGTGACTACGTCGTGCATGCAGTCCTGCACCATTTCCGCGAGTTCGACGTGTACGCCGCCCAGGCGGCGGCTCGGTCCTGGATGCCGCGACGGCTGCGCCGTAAGGCCGAGTTTCCCGTAGGCATTCTGGGCTTCGGCGTGTTGGGACAAGCGGTTGCGACGTCACTCGCCTCGCTCGGATTCCCAATTGTTGCGTGGGCCAATCATCCTCGAACGCACAGTTCGGTCCCAGTCTATGCTGGGGTCGACAGCCTAATCGAGTTCTTGCACGCGAGTCGCATACTGGTTTGCCTTTTGCCGCTCACCGCTGCAACCGAACGCATTCTCAATCGCTCGACGCTCCAAGCGCTGAAGCCCGGCAGTTACGTCATCAACGTGGCTCGGGGGGCGCACCTTGATGTGGACGCACTGTTCGAGTCGATGAAGGATGAACACGTTGCCGGTGCCACGCTGGACGTGTTTAAAGCCGAGCCGATCCCGCCTGACGATCCGATCTGGAAGCACCCCAACGTTCGAATAACGCCTCATATCGCGGCGTCGACGCTCCGTCCTGAGGCGGCCGCGCAGATAGCGGCGAAAGTGCGCAAGCTGGAAAAAGGCGAGGCCATATCGGGGATTGTCGATGCAAGTCGCGGCTATTAGCAGCGCGCTTCCATCCGGCGAAGTTCCGCTTTCACTCAGACGATTCGACGATTCTTCGAGCAGCGCTTCAGGACGATATCGCCTTCGCCGGCGGCAAGCCATAGCGCTTTCGCATGGACTCCACGAAGGCGCGGTCCGTTTGCGGTTTAACGAATAGGGCTACGACGTTCGGATGGGCAGCCCGCGTGTTCTCCTCGATCCGCTGCACGATGGCCTCGACGTCCCTGGCGGTCAGCGTGTCTTCGAAGTCGATGCTGAGCGCCGCCACGATCTGATCTGGAGCGAGCTGCGTCGTAAGCACGCCATTGGCGCTTTCCACCCCTTGCTCGGCGCCCGCGATGCGCAGGAGGGATTCGCCAAGGCGGCCATCGGCCCGCTCGCCGATGAGAAGGCTTTTGCTCTCCCGCGCGAGCAACACGGATACGCCGCCCAGTACGACGCCGATAAGAATGGAGGCGACGCCGTCGAGGACGGGCATGTCGAGGACCGATGCACCGTAAGTGCCGCCGGCCGCAAGCAAGATGCCGACCAGCGCCGCGCTATCGTCGGG
The DNA here is from genome assembly GCA_046733075.1 of Pseudomonadota bacterium. Taxonomy (GTDB): domain Bacteria; phylum Pseudomonadota; class Gammaproteobacteria; order Burkholderiales; family Casimicrobiaceae; genus VBCG01. The sequence continues at coordinate 6,250 of JBKPOL010000342.1, forward strand.
CCGCAGGGACGCACGGCGCATGCCGTAGAGCAGCAGGATCTCATTGCCGGTGTCGCCGAAGGAATGAATCGCTTCGCTCATCATGGAAGCGCTACCCGTCCAAAGAGCGGCGCCGAGCTTAGTCACGGCAACGAGGACGTTGCCGACCAACGCGCCATAGACAGCCGTTTTGGATGAGTTCTTCGATGCCATTCTTAGACCCGACAACGCGTCGGGCAGCATGCAGTACGAGGCCCTCTAC
>JBKPOL010000343.1:0-7085 GCA_046733075.1 Pseudomonadota bacterium
CTGCAGGTCCCCGCGACCCGGTTCGACGTGCCCGACCGTCGCTACATGGTCGTGCTGCACGGCACGAGCCGCGACGACAAGCTATGGCCGGAAGCTCGCTGGAGAGCGGTGCTCGAGGCGTGGGATCGCGCGGGATTGGCGAGCGTTCTGCCGTGGGGAAACGCCGCGGAGGAGTCGCGAAGTCGCAGGCTCGCGCAAGGCATCGCCGGCGCGATCGTTCCCGGGTGGCTGGGCCTGCCTGAAGTCGCCTCGCTGCTTGCACGCGCGGCGCTCGCCATCGGCGTCGACACCGGCTTCACGCACCTTGCCGCGGCACTTCGCACGCCCACGATCGCCATCTTTGCCGCCACGAGTTCGGCGCTTCACGGGGTAGCAGCCGCGGGCCCCCATGCACGTGACCTGGGCGGCCCCGGCGCGTCACCGACCGCCGATGAAGTGCTGAGCGCGGCCGGTGAGCAGCTGCGTCAGGGCGCTGCGTGCTGAGATCTGCGCTGGTGCGCCGGCTCTACTCGCTGCTGTGGTGGCTCGTCCTGCCGCTATTGCCGCTGCGATTGTGGTGGCGCGGTCGTCGGGAACCGGGCTATCGCGCGTTTTGTGGAGAGCGATTCGGATGGTACGGGGAAAGCCAGCACGGGCTCGGCGATAGTGTCCTGTGGATCCATGCCGTATCGCTCGGCGAGACGCGTGCGGTCGCGCCGCTCGTTGAACGGCTGCTGCGCGATGCGCCGTCACGCACGATCGTCCTTACGCACATGACGGCAACCGGCCGGGAAGCGGGCCGCGCGCTATTCGGCGACCGCGTCGTCCAGGCGTGGCTGCCCTACGACATCCCGTTCGCCGTTCGCAATTTCGTTGCGCACTTCCGTCCTAATGTTGGCCTGCTCGTGGAAACGGAGCTGTGGCCCAACCTGACGCTCGAAGCGACGTCCCGGAATGTTCCGCTGCTGCTCATCAACGCCCGCCTGTCGGAGCGTTCGGCGCGCGGGTACAGAAGCGTCGCAAGCCTTTCGCATCCGTTGTTCGAGGCGCTGTCCGGTACAGCCGCACAGTCGGCAGCCGATGCGCGGCGGCTCCGGGATCTCGGCGCGCACGACGTTGTCGTGACGGGAAACATGAAGTTCGACGTCGTCGTTCCCGATGCGCAGCGGGAGCGCGCCCGCATGTTGCGCGAGCGCTTCGGTTCCGGCAGACCGGTGCTCGTGCTCGCCTCGACGCGGGAAGGCGAGGAGGCGCTGCTCCTCGATGCGCTGCTGCTGGGGCGGTCGTCGTTGCCTTCCCGAACGCTGATCGTGCTCGTGCCTCGACACCCCCAGCGGTTCGATGCAGTCGCCGACCTGCTCGAAGCGCGCGCGATCCGCTACGTTCGACGAAGCGCCGAGCTGCGGGTGCCGGAGGATGGTCTCGTGGTCCTCGGCGATTCGATGGGCGAGTTGCTCGCGTACTACGTTGCGGCGGACGTCGCGTTCGTTGGAGGCAGCCTGTTGCCGCTCGGGGGGCAGAACCTGATTGAAGCTATCGCAGCCGAAGTGCCCACGCTCGTCGGCAATCACACATTCAACTTCGCCGAGTCGACCGAAGCGGCGATTGCCGCCGGCGCAGCGGTGCGCGTCGCAGACGCGAATCAGGTTTTCGCGACGGCAAGCCGCTTGCTGGCCGATGCGAACGCGCGGGAGATCATTCGCGCGTCCGGGCGAGCGTTCATTGCCGCGCATCGAGGCGCAACCGACCGGTTGTGGTCGTGGCTCACGCCGCGACTCGCGCAGGCAGCCGCGCAAGCGCCGACGCACGGCATTCCGCAACACGAAGGACAGCGTGCAAAACGGTGAACGGCGAATCCAGGACCGGCTCTAACCGCGCAAACGCCGGTTGATCTCTTCCACGTCCTGCTCGTCGAGCGAGCCGATGGCGGCCTTCAGTCGCAACACGCCTATCAGGTAGTTGAAGTGCGCTTGCGCAAGGTCGCGCCGCGTCTGAAACACGCTCTGTAACGTGTTCAGCACGTCGAGGTTCGTGCGAACGCCGACTTCCTGCCCGGTCCGATTCGATTCGTAAGCAGTTTGCGCCGAGACGAGCGCCTGCTCGAATGCCTTGACCGATGCCACCGCACTCGTGACGCCTGCAAATCCCGTCTGGGCGTTGAAAAGCGCGTTCCGTCGTGCAACCTCGAGGTTCTGGCGCGCGTTCTCCTGCAATGCGAGCGCTTCCCGCACCCGCGACTCGGTCAGACCGCCTTGATAGAGCGGAACGTTTAGCGCAAGGCCGATCGCAGCCTGGCGCTGATCGTTGGCGAAGCCGGTATTGAGCGATCCGGACCCATACTGGGCGTTGGCGCTCGCGACGAGATCGACCGTCGGCAGGCGGCCGGCCCGCTGACGCTCGATCTCGAGCGTCGCGATATCCGCGTTGTAGCGGGCGATCTTGACGTTGAGATTGTCCGCGAGCGCGCGATCGACCCACGTTTCCAGGGCATTCGGCGACGGCAGCGTCGGCTCGAGACCGGTGCCGAGGCGCTTCAGATCCTGCGGGAAGTGCCCGATGATCGCGCGAAGCGCGGTCCGTTTGTTGTCCAGGTCGTTTTGCGCCGAGATTTCCTGCGCAACGATCGCGTCATATCTCGCCTGCGCTTCGTTGGTGTCCGTGATCGTCGCGACACCTACTTCAAAATTCCGCTTGGCTTGCGCGAGTTGCTCGGAAACCGCTGCCTTCTGGCTTTCGGTCACCTCCACGTTGAATTGTGCGAGGAGGATATCGAAATAGGCGGTTGCCACTCTCAGGATGAGATCCTGGCGCGCGGCGGCGAGCGAGAAGTCCGCCTGCTCGACCTGCTGCACCGCCTGACTGTAGGCGACCTGGTTCGCGTAGCGATATAACGGCTGCGAAGCCGAAACGGTCAGCCCGCCGACGCCGAAGTTACGGTTCACCGTTACTTTCGGATCGCTGTCCACGTCCGTGCCGAAATAGTTGCCGCTCGTGTTCGCGGACAGACTGACGTTCGGCAGCAGACCCGCACGCGCCTGCGGCACGCGCTCCTGCGTCGCCTGCCAGTTCGCGCGGGCAGCGGCAAGCGCTGGATCGTTCAACAGCGCTTCGCGATAAACCTGGACCAGGTCTTCGGCGCGCGCGTCGATCGGCATCGTCAGCAGCAGCGCGGCGGCCAAGGCGAGAGTGGACAGCGAACGAGTCATCGGCTTGGGCCTGTTCTTGCCATGAACACAATCGTGCGCGCGCAAGGCGCGAGACGTCCGGGACGCAGTTCACCTGCGTAGATGCATTGGTTGCAAAAATGAATCAGAACTCGAACCGCGCCGGCGCCAACGCATTCACGAGCGGGGCGACCACGGTTTCGAACAAATCGATCGATACGCGCGCACCCGGCGCCTCGACGCGCACGAGACGCGCGGTCATCACCGGCACCTCGCCAACTACGGCAAAGAGCCGGCCTCCGGGCGTCAGTTGCTCGAAGAATCTCTCGGGCAAGAGCGGCGTCGATCCCGTGAGAACGATGACATCGTAGACATCGTTGCCGAAGCCGCGCGCAGCATCACCGACTTCGACGCGCACGTTTGTGAACCCGAACCGGCCAAGCTTGGCGCGTGCCTCGTCCGCCGTGTTCCCGTCGATTTCGACGCTCGTTACGTCGCCCGCTTCGCTTGCAAGCAGCGCGGTGAGGTAGCCGCTGCCCGTGCCGATCTCGAGCACGTGGTCTTTCCCCTTCAGCGTCAGCTCCTGGATGACCCGCGCTTCCATCTTCGGCGTCCACATGCGGGAGCCGTTCGGCAAGGGCAGCTCGAGGTCTGCGAAGGCCAGCGCCCGATAGGCGGGCGGCACGAACTCCTCGCGCTTCACCGCGAACAGCAGATCGAGGACGCGCTGGTCGAGCACGTCCCAGGTCCGGATCTGCTGCTCGACCATGTTGTAGCGCGCCTGCTCGAAGTCGAATGCCGTCATGAAGTTCGATGGGCGCCTTCCCGCCTGGTCGAATCCGGGGGACAGGATCGATGATGGGCGCTGCGCATTGCGAAGCCGGCGATTATAGCAATCGCCATCGCTCGTTCCGCTCGGACTCCCGGGACGGCGCATCGCAATTCAGCAGAGAAAATGACGACGATCTCCGACGAGCATCCAATGAGGATTCAATCGAGCGTCTGCCGGTATCGCCACCGCGCAAGAGACGCGACGCAGACCATGAAAAGCACGATCGGCCACGTATGCTGCAGCACGTCGGCCACGCCGTTGCCCTTCAGCAGGATGCCCCGGACGATCCGCAGGAAGTGCGTCGCCGGGAAGATCTCGCCTAGCCACTGCGCCCAGGACGGCATGCCGCGGAACGGAAACATGAAGCCGGACAGCAGCATCGTCGGCAGGAAGAAGAAGAACGTCATTTGCATCGCCTGCAACTGATTTGCAGCGAGCGTTGAAATCGCATAGCCAAGCCCGAGCAGCGCAGCGATGTAGACGATCATCGTGGCGCCGAGCAGTGACAGGCTGCCGAGCATCGGCACGGCGAACAGCAGCTTGGCGGCAGTCAAGATCAGCGCGGACTGAATGATGCCGACGACGACGTACGGAGCTATCTTGCCTGTCATGAGCTCGAGCGGCAGCACCGGCGTGGCCAACAGGCCCTCGTACGTTCCGCGCTCGCGCTCCCGCGTGATGGCGAATGCCGTCATCATCACCATCGTGAGCTGCAGGATGACGGCGAGCAGCCCGGGAACGATGTTGTACTGCGTGACGCCTTCGGGGTTATAGCGACGCTGGATATCGAGGCTGAATGGCGGCGCGCCGTTATCGAGCTTCGCGAGCGACCCGTGAAGGTCGTGCATGAGCGCGGTCGTTTCCAATCGCATCAACGCGGCGATCGCGTTGCCCGTCGCGGACGGATCGGTGGCGTCGGCGGCGACCAGGACCGAAGGACGATCCCCTCGCACAAGCTGGCGCGAGAAGCCCGCGGGAAAGACCACCGCGAACTGGATGTCACCCCGCGCGAGCATCGCGTCGGCGATCTCCATGCTGGGCGGGGAAGGAACGATGGCGAAATAGCGCGTGTTCACGAGACTCGCCGAAATGCTGCGCGAGAAATCGCTGCGGTCGTAGTCGACAATGGCGGTAGGCAGCGCCTTGGGGTCGGTGTTGATGACGAAGCCGAACAGCAGCACCTGCACGATCGGGATGCCGACGATCATCGCGAACGTCAGGCGGTCACGGCGCATCTGCACGAATTCCTTGAGGCCGATCGCATAAGCACGCGCAAACGAGAATCGGGTGGCGGCGCTCGCCCTAGGCGTTGCCATCGGCGCTCGTTCCCTGCATCAGGTTGACGAACACGTCCTCGAGGGACGTCGGGGTACGCTCGAGCTCGAACTCGGGTCGCCGCTGCACGGACGCGAGCGCAGTTTCCAGCGCCGCCGCGTCGCGACCGGAAACGCGCAGCGTCGTTCCGAACGGGATCACGGTGTCGACGCTCTTCGTCTGTACGAGGTCCCGTGCAAGCTGCGCGAGCAGGCGCTCGTCGCCAGCGCCGCGCAGCGCAATGCGCCACGTCGAGAGTCCCGACTGGGCAATGACTTCCTCTGGACTGCCCTCGACCAAGAGCTTGCCGTAATTGATGTAGCCCAGTCGATGGCAGCGTTCCGCTTCGTCCATGTAGTGCGTGCTCACGAGCACCGTGATTCCCTCGGCCGCCAGCTCGTGGATCTTCTCCCAGAAATCCCGTCGCGCCTTCGGATCGACACCCGCGGTGGGCTCATCGAGGAGCAGCAGTCGCGGCGAATGCAGCATGCATGCGGCTAGTGCGAGGCGCTGTTTCCATCCGCCCGAAAGCGTTCCCGCAAGTTGCGCGCGGCGCATCGTAAGACCGAGACGGTCGAGCGTTGCCGCGATTGCCTGCCTGCGGCTCGGGACACCATACATTCGCGCGACGAAATCGAGGTTTTCATCGATCGACAGGTCCTCGTACAAGCTGAAGCGCTGCGTCATGTAGCCGACCTCGCGCTTGATCGAGGAAGCCTCCCGGCGAAGGTCGAATCCGAGGCATGCACCCTCGCCTTCGTCCGGCGTGAGCAGCCCGCACAGCATTCGGATCGTCGTCGTTTTCCCGCTGCCGTTCGGACCGAGGAAACCGAAGATCGCACCGCGACGCACGCGAATCGAAACGTGATCAACGACCGAGCGTCCTCCGTAGCGCTTTGTGAGTCCGCGCACGTCGATCGCGATTTCGGACGCGCTGCCGTCGTGGGCCCCGCTTGCGTCCGGAAGTGCCGGCTCGGGCAAGGATGGCAACGAACGTGTCAGCGCGATTGCGCGGACAGCATGACTTCCACGGGCAATCCGGGGTGCAGCGCCGGATTGAGCGCGTCGGGCCGGGCTTCGATCATGAACACGAGGTTCGAGCGATTCTCCCTGCTGTAGATGACGGGCGGGGTGAACTCGGCCTGCGACGCGATGAACCGGACCTTCACGGCAATGTCGCTACCGCAACCGTCGCAGCGCACGAGCGCCGGGTCGCCGATGCGCACGGCGCCGACAACGGTTTCCGGAATGTAGAAGCGAACCTTGACGTTGCCGGGCGGCAGCAGCGACACGACCGGCGCACCCGCGGGGATCCACTCCCCGGGCCGGTACAACGTGTCGGCGACGAGGGCAGCCGCCGGGGACGCCTGCGATTTCTGCGCGAGTCGCCATTGGGCCTGCGTGAGCGCGTCGGATGCGGCCTTGACCTCGGCGGTAGCCGCGGCGATCTCGTCGGCGCGTGCCGGCATTTGCGCGATCTCCACCTGATGGGTCAGTTCGGCGACGCGCGCACGGTCGCGATCGCGCGCGGCGAGTACCTCGTCGCGCTTCTGCGGTGCAAGAAACTTGTCCGCGACGAGCTTTTCGGTCCGCGCAAGGTCCGCTTCGCTCTGCCGTAGCGACGCCTGGGCCTGGGCGAGCTGCGCGCGCACCGCAGCGACCTCCTGCGGGCGGCGACCCTTCTCGAGGTTGGCGAGCGTTGCCTGCGCCTGGCGCACGCGCGCTTCCGCCTCCGCCTGCGCGGCCTGTTCCTGCTCGCTCTCGAGAACGAAGAGCGGCGCATCGCGTTGCACCTC
>JBKPOL010000344.1:0-4743 GCA_046733075.1 Pseudomonadota bacterium
AGCCAGGGATTCGAGCTCAGCCGACTGAAATACACGAGCCACGGGGGGACTGCCACCGTGCGATAGTCCGCCTCGCGCTGACCTCGGGAATAACCGCATCACGGCTGAAGCTCGACGCGCGAAACGCCGGCAGCCCAGAGCGTGACGGGCCGGCCGGTCGCGCTCGTCAGCGAACGAGGGACGAGCAGCGCTGCCATTGCACCGGGTGGCGCCCGCAACGCCGGGAAGCGGCAATCGAGTGCGATCCCGCGCACACCGGCGCACGGCTCCGAATACAGCGTCTTGCCGTCTTCGAGTCGAATGGCGATGCGCGTGCCGTTCGACGGTGCCTGCATCGCCGTCGAAAACGCAAGTTCAAGCAGCATCGTGTCGTTGTTCCCGCGCCAGGTCGCTTTCGTCACACGCGGTCGCTCGTCACCACGATAGAAGTAGTCGGGGCCCTCGATGAGATCGTTCTGTTGATAGGCGCCCATGTCCGGCCTCGTCTCTCCGCTCGATGACACGCAGGTGAGCGAACCGTCCTGCGCGCGGGTTACGGTGCAACCCCTCCCTCTCGCCAGGCTGTCCGGGCGCAACCGAAAATCGCCGTTTTGAGGATCGACGAAACGGGGATCTGCGTGCAGGCCGCTTACGGGATAGCCCAAAGCGGCGAGCCTTTCCGGAAAGTCCGGGTGATTGCTGATGCCGTCACTTGCCGAGGCGCCAGCGCCTGCGGCGGCAAAGCAATCGACGAACGGCACTTGATCCAGTCCGATCGGAAAGCGATTCGGCGTCGAAACCGTCACGCCGGGTGCTGATTGTGCGCACCGCTCTCCCATGAGGAATTCGCCGACGCACATTCCCGGCGCAACCAGACTCGGGTCGCAGAACAGCGTCGCGTTGTTCCAGGCCCGGAATTTCGCGATCCCGCCCTCCACCACGGGCGCACGGACATACCAGCTGTTATTGAAGACATAGATGGGCTCTTTCAGCTCGATCTTTCCAGGACCGAGCTTGACGACCTTGCCCGTCCGACTACGATTGCATTCATTGTCGGCGGTCGGCGCGTACCCGTCCGCCTGCAGCGTTCGGTCGGCGGCCCAGTCGGAAGGGACACAGCGTCGGGACGGCTTGTCGTCGAACCACCCGACGTTGCCGAATATGTAGATCGGGCCGCCGCCAACGCCGTCCAGTGAAAACCACGCATGTGCGTTGTAGATCCTGTTGTGATAGATCCACCAGTTGATTGCATGATCTTCCGGCTCGATGGGATTGTCCCGGACGAACTGAAAATCGTTGTCGTAGATCTCCACATTGACATTGCACTCCGGGAACTCGCATCTGTTCGCGCGCATGCGCACGCCGTTATAGGCGTTGCGAATCACGTTGTGGCGAACGATGATGTCGCCGCGCGTGCCGAAGCTGCCGATCAGTCCTCCGTTGAGGTAGGCACGCGAGCCATGGTGCGAAACGCCCCAGGGAACGGTGTCCCACATGCGTCCGGGCTTTGGTCGCAGCTCGTAGCGACCTGAATAGCCCGACTCGTCCGGCGCGTACCCCGAGTCGTCCTGCGTCCACACGCTGTCCTCGACCACGAAATGGTCGGATTGGCCGTCTACGAAGAACGGGTAGGTCGAGCCGACGATCGTGTTCGCGCGCAGCGTTATGTAGTGACTGGACAGGAAGACGACCGAGGTCGGCCAGCAATTGCGGATGGTGAGCCCCTCGAGGATCACGTTCGCTGCGCCCTCGAAGACGAGGCAGTTCACGGCCTTGCGCGTACGGTACTGGTTTTGCAGGATCAACTCGTCGAGCTCGCGCGAAGGCCCGGCGGAAGGTCCGAACTGTTCGATCAGAGCGAGTACGCGGTCGAGCCGTCGACTGCCGTCAATGATTGTCGGTCGCGAGCCTGCCGATCCGGCCGCGCCCTGGATGATGATGGGCCGGTCTGGCAGGCCTTGAAGACCGTTGAACCTGATCGGCGTGTCGTCGGCAAACATCTGGTACGTGCCGGCCGCAAGGCGAATGACGCTGCCGGGCGTGGCGCGCTCCGCCGCCTGCTTGAGCTCCTGCAGCGACGACACCTCGATCGTGATCGGCGGTCCGTCACGTGGCGTTGCCGCGTCGGCAAGGCCCACACCGAGAAGCAGCCCGACTGCTATTCGGGCAATGAATCCCAGTCGGTTCGGACAACGTTTCACGTGTCGCTCCTCATGCGATGCAACACTCGCTCGTGCGGAACATGCGATACCAAAACGCTCGCCTCGTGAAGGAGCATATTCCGTTGCGCTGAGGGATTGAAGCGAAGCATCGCTGCAACAGCTTCCCGTCGGCCGGATGCATGGGACAGAGTATCCTCGCGCCAGCGCGTCGCGTGGCAGTCAGGCGCTCCCCGCAATGCGCTCCCTCGGGCGCGCTGTTTCATCGGGAGAATCATGATGGCGATCGAAACCACGCGCGACGCATTGTCGCGGATTTTCTACCAGCGTTGTTTCTGGCTGTTCGTCGTCCTGGTTGCGATGATCGCCGCAGTGTCCTTCGTCCCGCCGAACGACGCGGGCCGCCTCGTGGTGAACGCATTCAACATGTTCCTGCTGATCGCGACGGTCGCCGCCGTCGGCCGCACGACACTTTCGTTCGCGATCGCGCTACTCCTCGCGGTACCCGCGGTATGGTTTCAGTACAGCGGACTTTGGCGCGACGACGACAGGGAACTCGCCATGTCGTGGATGTTCAGCGCCGGACTTTATTTCGTGACCACGGTATATTTGCTGCGCTACGTTTTCCAACCCACGGTGATGACGCAGGACAAGCTGTTCGGTGCTGCAGCCGCTTATCTGATGATCGGTGTCCTTTGGGCTTACAACTATGCAGTCGTCGGCTACTTCTATCCGCAGTCCTACATGGTCGTCGGCCAGCCGGGACGCCTGGTTTACGCCGATGCGCTTTACCTCAGCATGACCGTGCTTACGAGCACGGGATTCGGCGACATTGCGCCCCTGACGCGACAAGCCCGTGGGGTGTGCATGGTGGAGCAGATCACGGGCGCACTGTTCGTCGCAATCCTGATCGCCCGGCTGGCCGGCGTCTATCCACCTCGCGAGCATTACATCGACACGCCCTCACGGTAGAGCCACTTATGATGGCTCGGTGACGCGCCACTGATGTCATGGGTCCTTCCACGCTGTCGTCCTGGGCGTTGCTCATAACTCGGGTGCTCGCGAGGCATGGCGTAGACGCGGAAGCGCTGTTCCGGCAAGCGAAGATCCGCTTTGATGGGTTGCACGACCCCAACGCACGCTACCCGCTCGCCGCGATCTACCGGCTGTGGTCGCTGGCGACGGAAGCAACCAACGATCCCTGTTTCGGACTCGAAGTCGGCGAATCGTGGCACCCCACCTCGTTTCATGCGCTCGGATATTCGGCGCTCGCGTCCGGGACGCTCGGCGAGGCATTCGGGTACCTTGCGCGCTACTCCCGGGTCGTCTCGAGCGGCGCTCGGGTCGACGTCGCGCGTGCTGCAGCGGAAGTCGTCCTGAAACTCATGGGGCGTGAGCCCCTTCCGCACACGGCCACGCCGGTGCAGGCGGGCCTCGCGGCGATCGTGGTTCTGTGCCGCTGCGCGATCGGAGGCAGCTTCGCTCCAACGCGCGTGCATTTCATGTATGACGACAACGGAACACGGGCACGGCTCGAACGCTTCTTCGGCTGCCGGGTCGCGTTCGGTTCGACCTACAACGGACTTGTATTCCCGACGCGCGACGTGGATGCTCCGCTGCCTGGCGCGAATGCCGTGCTTCTGCGGATCAACGAGCAGGCACTCCATCAATACGCCGCGCGAATCGATTCGCGGCAACTCGTCGATCGCGTGCGCGAGCGCATCGTCCACCTGTTGCCGTCAGCCGAAGCCGATCAGGCGCGGATCGCGCGCGAGATCAACATGAGCCCGCGCAACCTGCAGCGGAAGCTCAAGGACGAAGGCTTCACGTTTCGCGAGCTCGTCGACGACACGCGAAGACGCCTTGCCGAGCAATACGCGGAAGATTCGACGCTGTCGTCTTCGGAGACCGCTTACCTTCTGGGCTTTACCGAGCCGAGCAGCTTCATGCGCGCGAAGCGGCGCTGGACAGGCCGCCCCCCGAATCCGCGCGTGCTCACCGGGTGACGACGATCTCCCGCGCTCCTGATCTCACGTATCGTTCGTCGCTTTCGGGTCGCGATTCGATTTGGCACTCAGCGTGTTCAAAGAAGTTCGACCCGAACTGTGCGGCCGCTTGCGAAGGCGTGCGAGCTTGCGAAAATCGCCTGGCGACGACCCCGTCCAACGGCGGAAGCTCCGCATGAACGGACTCGCCCCCGCATAGCCCAACGACGCGGCAATGTCCTCGAGCGGAAGCTCTGAGTGTGCGAGCAGCTGCCGCGCGACCTCGCAACGCACGTTGTCGAGCACTCGCTGGAAGGTCGTTCCTCGCTCCCGGAGCCGGCGATTCAGCGTGCGGCGATTCATCGACAGCATGTCCGCTACATCGTCGCCGGAGCTCCTGTTCGACAGCATGAGCGGGCGCAGCGCGCGACAGACTTGCTGCAGCAGGTCCGGATCAGCGGCTTGCTGCACCGAATCCAGCGCGCGACGACGTTGCGCCGGGTCCGCACCCTGGACGGGATGATTAAGCCAGTACGCGGGGAACCGCAGCGAGCAGAACTCCGCGTTGAAGTGAGGCACTCCGCCAAACAGGTTCTCGTAATGAAGCGCCTGCGGGGGCC
>JBKPOL010000345.1:0-19035 GCA_046733075.1 Pseudomonadota bacterium
GGTGGGACGCGATTGGGGACTCGTGGTCGACGGCGTGCCCGGACCCGTGATGATGCGCCCCCAGGTCGTAGCGGCGCGCGCCGAACCCTTCACGGCAGCGAACGGCGTGCAGCTCGCGCCCCACGCCGCGTTCGCCGGCGCCGGCACGCCGCAGATTGTGTGCATTCCGGAAATCACGATACCGCCGGGCGAGTGGGTGGAGGGTCGCTTCGATGCGGAGCTCGCCTGGCTCGAGCATTGCCACGCGGCGGGGGCGACGCTCGCCACCGCGTGCTCAGGCGCGATGCTGCTCGCGGAGGCAGGATTGCTGGACGGACACGACGCGACGACGCACTGGGCGTACTGCGACGTGCTGCAACAATGTTATCCGAACGTGCGCGTGCACCGGCAACGCGCGCTCGTGGTGAGCGGCGAGGGGCAGCGGCTGGTAATGGCGGGCGGCGGTACATCGTGGCTCGATCTCGCGCTCTACCTTATCGCGCGGCACACCACGATCGACGTTGCGATGCAGGTCGCACGGATCAACCTGATCGACTGGCACGTCGTCGGCCAGCAACCGTTCGCGCGCCTCGCCCGTTCCCGGCAGGTCGATGATGCCGTCATCGCGCGTTGCCAGGTGTGGATCGCCGACCACTATGCGGCACCGTCGCCGGTCTCGGCCATGGTGAAGCTGTGCGGACTGCCGGAGCGGTCGTTCAAGCGCCGCTTCCAGCAGGCGACCGGCATGTCGCCGCTCGAGTACGTGCACACGCTGCGGCTCGAGGAGGCCAAGCACATGCTGGAGGCCACCGACGCGCCGATCGAGGCGATCGCGCATGAGGTGGGCTACGAGGATGCCGGCTTTTTCGCGCGCCTCTTCCGCCGCAACGTCGACCTTACGCCGGGCCAATATCGCAAGCGCTTCAGCGCAGTTCGGCGAGCGCTGCAAACGAGCCGAATGTCGGACGATGGCCAATCCGCGGAACCGGCCCTGCCGCACGATGTCGCTTCAAAAGGCATCGACGCCGCGCCGGGGAACTCCACATGATCAAATGGGCCATCATCTTTTTCGTGATTTCGCTTATCGCCGGCTTCTTCGGCTTTACCGACGTGGCCCGCGGCGCGAAGACGATCTCGAAGTGGCTGTTCTTCATCGCGCTCGCGATCTTCCTGATCGTGCTGATCTTTGGCGTCATGCTCGGGCAGCTCGTCTTCTGACACCCGCGCCACCGCTGGCGCCGCGCCTTCAGCTGCCGAGCTTTCGCAGCAGCGCGGCGTTCACCTCCGCCGGGTTCGCCTTGCCCTTGGAGGCCTTCATCACCTGGCCGACCAGCGAGTTGAGGGCTTTTCGCTTGCCGGCGCGAAACTCGGCGACGATCGCCGCGTTTGCCGCAAGCACTTCCAGGACGAGCCGATCAATGGTTGCGGTATCGGAGATCATCTGCAGACCGCGCCGTTCGATCAGGACGTCGGCGGCGCCGTCTCCGGCCGCCTCCCCGGCCCACATCGCGTCGAACACGTCCTTGGCCATGTTGCCGGAAAGCGTCTGATCCTCGACGCGCCGCAGGAGGCCAGCGAGTTGCGACGGTGAGACCGGCGCTTCGGCAAGGGACGTGTCGGTGCGGTTGAGGGCCGCCGACACTTCGCCGAGCACCCAGTTGGCGACGAGCTTTCGGAGCGCCGGCTTCCGCTCGGCCGACGTCATCGCGTCGACGGTTGCCGCGTAGTAATCGACGAGCGCGCGCGACGTCGTGAGCTGCGCCGCATCGTATTCGCCGAGGCCGTGCTCGCGCACGAGCCGATCGCGAAGAGACTCCGGCAGCTCCGGCATTTCATCCAGCACCCGCTGCACCCACGCGTCGTCGATCGCGAGCGGGGGAAGGTCGGGATCGGGGAAATACCGGTAGTCCTGCGCGTCCTCCTTGCTGCGCATCGACCGCGTCTCGTTGCGGTCGGGATCGTAGAGGCGCGTTTCCTGCACCACGCTCCCGCCATCCTCGATCAGCTCGACCTGCCGGCGCACCTCGAAGTCGATCGCCTGTTGCAGGAAACGGAAACTGTTCAGGTTCTTGATTTCGCAACGCGTGCCGAGTCTTTCGCCGACTCGGCGAACCGATACGTTGGCGTCGCAGCGAAAACTGCCCTCCTGCATGTTGCCGTCGCAGATGCCGATCCACACGACGAGCGTGTGCAGTTTCTTCGCATACGCGACCGCTTCCGCCGAGCTTCGCATGTCCGGCTCCGAAACGACCTCGAGGAGCGGCGTGCCCGCGCGGTTGAGGTCGATGCCCGTGACGTCGCCGACGGTGTCGGCGAGCCCCTCGTGGAGCGACTTGCCTGCATCCTCCTCGAGATGCGCGCGCGTGAGCCGCACGACTTTCTGCCGGCCATCGGCCTCGATGGTCACGGTGCCGCCCTTGACGAGCGGAATCTCGTACTGCGAGATCTGGTAGCCCTTCGGGAGGTCGGGATAGAAGTAGTTCTTGCGCGCGAAAACGCTGCGGCGATGGATCGCGCCGCCGACGGCCAGCGCGAAGCGCATTCCCCGTTCGACGGCGCCGCGATTCAGCACGGGCAGTACGCCGGGAAGCGCGATGTCGACGGCGGACGCCTGCGTATTGGGCGAGGCACCGAACGCCGTCGATGCGCCCGAGAAGATTTTCGACGCCGTCGACAACTGGACGTGCGTCTCGATCCCGATGACGACTTCGAACGTCATGTCCGCATCGGTGTAGGCGTTGTGTCCGTCACGGCTGTGTCGCGCGAACCGCTTCGTGGGGGTCGGCGACCGTTGTCTTCGAATGCGCAGGCGGCGCGCGCAAATGCCAGTCCGTGGCTTGCTGAAACCGATGCGCAACCTGCAGCAACAGCGCTTCGGCGAAGTGATTCGCCTGGAGCTGCAATCCGATCGGCAGTCCGGCGGTCGTGGTGCCGCAGGGGATCGACATCGCCGGCATGCCGGTGAGATTGGCCGCAACCGTGAAGATGTCGTTCAGATACATCTGCACCGGATCGTCGGCCTTGTCGCCGATGCAAAAGGCGGCGGTCGGCGTCGTCGGGCCCGCGATCACATCGCACCGGCTGTAGGCACGCTGGAAGTCGTGGGCGATGAGCCGCCGAACCTGCTGTGCTTTAAGGTAGTAGGCGTCGTAATAACCGTGCGAGAGCACGTACGTGCCGACCAGGATCCGCCGCTTGACTTCCGCCCCGAAGCCCTCGGCCCGCGTCTTCTTGTACATGTCGGCCAGGTCCGCGTACCGCTCGGCGCGATGTCCGTAGCGGACGCCGTCGAAGCGCGAAAGGTTCGACGAAGCTTCCGCCGGCGCGATCACGTAGTACACCGGAACCGAGTACTTGACGGCGGGCAGCGCGATGTCGACGGTAACGGCGCCAAGCTTGCGCAACTCGGCGAGTGACGCATCCACCGCGGCCGCCACTTCGCGATCGACCCCATCGCCGAAATACTCGCTGGGCAAACCGATTCGAAGGCCTTCCAGCGGACGCGCGCCGGCATTCGCGCGAAGTGGCTGCACGTAATCGGTGGGCGGACGCGCGAGCGACGTCGAGTCGCGGGCGTCGTACCCCGCCATCGCGTTCAGCATGAATGCGCAGTCGAGCGCATCGTGCGCGAGCGGCCCGGGCGTGTCGAGGCTCGACGCGAACGCGATCAATCCATAACGCGAGCACAGCCCGTACGTCGGCTTCAACCCACAGATGCCGGACAGCGCCGCCGGCTGCCGGATCGAGCCACCTGTGTCCGTGCCCGTGCATGCGGGGACGAGGCCGGCCGCAACGGCGACGGCCGACCCACCGGAGCTGCCGCCCGCCACGCACTCGGTATTCCACGGGTTTCGCGCGGGGCCGAAGTGCGAGTTCTCCGTCGACGAGCCCATCGCGAACTCGTCCATGTTCGTCTTGCCGACGAGCACGGTGCCGGCGTCGCGCAGCTTCGATACGACATGCGCATCGTAGGGCGCGACGAAGCACGCGAGCATGCGCGACGCGCACGTCGTGCGCATGCCGGCCGTCATCAGCACGTCCTTGTGCGCGATGGGGATCCCCGTCAGCGGCCGCGCGTCGCCGCACGCAAGCTGCGCATCGGCGCTGCGCGCGCGCTCGAGCGCACCTTCGCCGTCCACGGTGATGAAGGCGTTGAGCATCGGCTGCGCCGCGTCGATCCGCGCAAGCGCCTGCACGACGAGCTCGAAACTCGATACGCGCCGCGCGTGCAGCGCATCCGAGAGTTTGGCAATGGTCCGCACCGTCCGGGCCCGCCGTTCTTACTCGATGACCTTGGGCACCAGATAGAGCCCGTCGGCCACCGCGGGCGCCTGCTGTTGATACAGCATGTGATTGTCGCGCTCGGTGACGACGTCGTCGCGCAGCGGCAGCACGACGTCCTGGGTGTGTGCCATCGGTGCGACTCCCGTCGTATCGATCGCCTGCAATTCGTCGATCAAGCCGAGGATCGCGTCGAGCTTCGTTTGCACGTCGCGAATCGCATTCGCGTCGACGTCGATTCGCGCGAGATGCGCGAGCCGTTGGATGTCTTCAGCAGAAAGCCCCATGCGTGGTGAGCCGATACACCGTCGATTGTTGTCGGCGTCGCGTGCGCCGCTGCGTCTTCCGGCCTTCGGATCCGACCGGGCGTTTTCGAGCGGGCGCGAAACGTGTGCGACGCTCGTTGCCGCGCGAAAGAAACGCACTGCAATCAGTGCGGAACAAGTGCAACCTTAGGGTATCATAGCCGGCATTTTTCGCACCGGCCGGCGCGGCTAGACCGAGCGCTGCGCGGATGCGGAAACGTCCAGGGGTCCCTGCTCTTCATGTTCGAGTCCTTCAAAGGCTACTTCTCCAGCGACCTCGCTATCGATCTCGGCACCGCCAACACACTGATCTACGTGCGCGGCAAAGGCATCGTGCTCGATGAACCCTCGGTCGTGGCGATTCGCCAGGAAGGCGGCCCGAACGGCAAGAAGGTGATCCAGGAAGTCGGACTCGCTGCCAAGCAGATGCTCGGTCGCACGCCCGGCAACATCACGGCCATTCGTCCCATGAAGGACGGCGTCATCGCCGACTTCACCGTGACGGAGCAGATGCTGAAGCAGTTCATCAAGAAAGTGCTCGATTCGCGGCTCTTCTCGCCGTCGCCGCGGATCATCATCTGCGTTCCGTGCGGATCGACACAGGTCGAGCGGCGCGCGATCCGCGAATCGGCGCTTGGCGCCGGCGCGTCGAAGGTGTTCCTGATCGAGGAGCCCATGGCAGCGGCGATCGGCGCGGATCTTCCCGTCGGTGATGCAACCGGCTCGATGGTCGTCGACATCGGCGGAGGGACGACGGAAGTCGGCGTCATCTCGCTCGGCGGAATGGTCTACGCGGGATCGGTGCGCGTCGGGGGCGACAAGTTCGACGAGGCGGTCGTCAACTACATCCGGCGCAACTACGGCATGCTGATCGGCGAGACAACGGCCGAAATCATCAAGAAGACGATCGGATCGGCATTTCCAGGCTCGGAAGTGCGCGAAATGGAAGTCAAAGGGCGTAATCTGGCGGAAGGCATTCCCCGTAGCTTCACCGTGTCGTCGAACGAGATCCTCGAAGCCCTGACGGACCCGTTGAACAGCATCGTGTCCGCCGTCAAGAGCGCCCTCGAGCGAACGCCTCCCGAGCTTGGCGCGGACATTGCTGAGCGAGGGATGGTGCTGACCGGCGGCGGCGCGCTGCTCCGCGACGTGGACCGGCTCCTGATGGAGGAGACCGGCCTGCCCGTCGTCGTTGCGGACGATCCCCTCACATGCGTGGTGCGCGGCTGTGGCAAGGCGCTCGAGAACATGGAGAAGCTGCAAACGATCTTCACGAGCGACTGAGAGCAGCCGTCGAGCAGGGTCAGGGGCGACTTTCGTCCCGAGGCTGACCCCGAACACGGACGGGCGGAAAGTCGTCTCCGACGCTACTTTTTGACATGTAGCCATGCGTCCCATCCCGGTCGACACGCCCGCGTTCTTCAACCGGGGACCCAGTCCGCTCGCGCGCCTCGCCTTTTTCGGCGTGCTGTCCCTTGCGCTGCTGTTCGCCGACACCCGGTACCGCTATCTGGAGAACGTGCGGCAAGCGGTTGCGATCGTTCTCTACCCCGTGCAGCGTGCGCTGCAAATGCCGGGCGCCGCATTCTCGTACGTCGCCGATTACTTCGGCTCCAAGCGTGAGCTCGCTGACGAGAACGCGGCACTCAAGCAAGAGCTCGTCGCACGCGCACCGGCCGCGCAGGGCTACGCGCGCGTGCAGGAGGAGAACGCGCGCCTCAAGGCGCTGCTCGACGTTCGCGCGCAGTATGCGACGACCGCCACCGCCGTTCAGGTGCTCTACTCCTCGCGCGATCCGTTCGCGCAGAAGGTGTTCGTGGACAAGGGCTCGGTCGCGGGTATCCAGGCCGGCGCGGGCGTCATCGACGACAACGGCGTCGTGGGGCAGGTCACGCGGGTGTTCCCCTACATGGCGGAGGTCACGCTGATCACCGACCGCGACCAGGCGGTCCCGGTCCAGGTGGAGCGCAGTGCGGCGCGTAGCGTGCTGTTTGGCAACGGAACCGGGCGCTCGCCGGAGTTACGTTTCACGTCGCCATCCGCCGATTTGCGCATCGGTGACCGGCTGCTGACGTCCGGGCTGGACGGCACTTTTCCACCCGGACTCGCCGTGGCGCAGATCACCGACGTCATCCGCGATGCCGGGCAGATGTTCGCGCGGATCGTGTGCAAGCCGCTCGCTGGCATCGATCACAGCGAATTCCTGCTGGTGCTCTCGCAGGCCGCGGCGCTGCCGCCGCGACCCGAGGAGCCCGCCGAGGCGGACGTCGTGAAGAAGGGCGGCCGGCGGGGGCGCCGAGGATGACTTGCATGCGGCGACAATCGGCGCCGGGCGGAGTGGACGTCGAGTGAGGGTGCTCCCCAGCGTCGGCTCCTTCGGCCCGGCGTCGCCGGACGAAATCCTGCGCCCGGCGAAGCCGTGGTTCGTGCTGCTCTCGCTGTCCGCCGGTCTTGTCGTCAACCTGATTCCCCTCACCGGGACGGCGCTCGTGCTGCGCCCGGACTTCCTCGCCCTCGTCCTGCTCTACTGGTGCATCCAGCAGCCGCGCTACGTCGGCGTCGGAACCGCTTGGATGGTCGGGTTGCTGATGGATGTTGGCGACGCAACGCTCTTCGGTCAGCATGCGCTCGCTTACGCGGTGTTGGCCTACGGGGCTGAATATTTTCGACGTCGCGTGCTGCGCTTCCCGCTGTGGCAGCAGGCGGTCCAGGTCGCAGCGCTGCTGATCCTCTGCGCGTTGATCGTGCTGCTCGTGCGTTTCGTCGGGGGCGCCCCGTTCCCGGGCTGGACGTACTTCGCTCCGCCACTCGTGGCCGCGCTCCTGTGGCCCCTGGTTTCGGTGCTGCTGGAAACCCCGCAGCGGCCGTCGCGCTCGCGATCGCAATAAATGAGCAAGCACACGACGCTCGCTGCGCTCACTGCGCACCAACACGCGCAACGGTCGCTCCGGGCGGCCCTCCGCGACTGAAATGGCGGGTCGACTCCTTTTCACCACCCGCCGGCGCCGCTTCGCGCGCCCCGGCAACGGGATCGGCGCGTCCGAACTGCGCAATCCCGAACGCGAGCTCTTTCATTTCCGCCGTCGACTGTCCCTCGTCGGGTTCTTCGTGTTCGTCGCGTTCTGCGGATTGTTCGCGCGCTTCTTCTATCTGCAGGTGGTGCAGCACTCGCATTTCGAGACGCTCGCCGAGTCGAATCGCATCGCGATCGTGCCCGTCGTGCCGAACCGCGGTGTCATCACCGATCGCAACGGCGTCGTGCTTGCGCAGAGCTATTCGGCGTACACCCTCGAGATCACGCCGTCGCGCGTCAAGAACCTGGACGAGACGATCGACCGGCTTGCCGAGATTGTGGATGTGCAAACCCGCGACCGAAAGCGTTTCCGCAAGCTGCTCGAAGAATCGAAGAATTTCGAGAGCCTGCCGATCCGCACGAAGCTGACCGACGAGGAGGTCGCGCGCTTCGCCGTCAATCGCTATCGCTTCCCCGGTGTGGACATCAAGGCCCGGCTGTTCCGCCACTACCCGTTCGGCGAAGTCGCTTCCCATGTCGTCGGCTACATCGGACGCATTACCGACAAGGACAACGACCGGATCGCCGGCTGGGACGAGTCAGCGAACTACAAGGGATCCGACTACATCGGCAAGGTCGGCATCGAGCTTTCCTACGAACGCGAGCTCCACGGAACGACCGGCGTCGAGGACGTCGAAGTGGACTCCGGCGGTCGTGCCGTGCGCACGCTGAACCGGACGCCGCCGGTTGCGGGCAACAATCTCACGCTTTCGCTCGATATCGCGCTCCAGCAGACCGCCGAAGCCGCTTTCGGGGACCGTCGCGGCGCGCTCGTCGCGATGGACCCGAATTCTGGCGACATCCTCGCCTTTGTATCGAAGCCGGGATTCGATCCGAACCTCTTCGTCGATGGCATCGATCCCGCCAACTGGCAGGAGCTCAACGAATCGATTGACAAGCCGCTGCTGAACCGCCCGCTTCGCGGCGCCTATCCGCCGGGCTCCACGATCAAGCCATTCCTCGCGCTTGGGGCCCTGACGCTCGGCCGACGCACGCCGAGCCAGACGATCCACGATCCGGGGTTTTTCCAGATTCCCGGACAGGCCCATCGCTTTCGCGACGACAAGCCAGGCGGACACGGCGTCGTCGACATGTACAAGTCGATCGTCGTGTCCTGCGACACGTATTACTACTTGCTCGCGAACGACAGCGACATCGACGACACCGCGCATTTCCTCGGTCAGCTCGGCTTCGGCCAGAAGACCGGCATCGACATCGAGGGTGAGCTGACCGGCGTGCTGCCTTCGCGCGACTGGAAGCGCCAACGCTTCGCGGGCAAGAACTATCGCGAGGAGCACCGCAAGTGGTACCTCGGCGATTCGATTTCCGCGGGCATCGGCCAGGGTTACAACGCTTTCACGCCGATCCAGCTTGCGCACGCGATCGCGATGATTGCGGCGGACGGCGTCAGCTACAGGCCGCACCTCGTCAAGACCGTGCAGAACGTCCAGACCGGCGAGGTGCGCGAAATCGCACGCGAGCCGGCGTCGCGGCTCGCTGTGAAGCCGGAGCACATGGCGACGATCCGGAATGCCCTCGTCGGGGTGAACAAGGAGGGCACGAGCGCCGCCGCGTTCAAGGGGGCGATGTACGTGAGCGGCGGCAAGACGGGCACGGCGCAGGTTTATTCGTTAAAGGGCGAGAAGTATTCGGAGCATCGCGTTGACGAGCGTCTGCGGGATCACGCGTGGTTCATCGCTTACGCCCCGGCTGATCACCCGAAGATCGCGCTTGCCGTGCTGGTCGAGAACGGCGGCTTCGGCGCGCAGGCCGCAGCACCGATTGCACGCAAGGTGCTCGACCGCTACCTGCTCGGCAGCACCGAGCCGGGCGCGGCGCAGGTCGTGCCGGGCAGCGACGACGAGGGCGACTGAAGGCGGCGATGGGCACGTTCATTCAACGCGCATGGGAGGTGCTGTCGCGCCGCATCGACTCGATGCTCTTCGCGTGCGCGCTTGCCATCGTCGGCATCGGCATCGTCACGCTGTTCTCCGCAGCCGACCAGAGCGTCGCGCGCGTGACGAGCCAGACGATGAGCCTCGGCTTTGCCATCGCGCTGATGTGGCTCTTCGCGAACATCCCGCCGCAGACGCTCGCGCGCGTCGCGGTGCCGCTCTACACGATCGCGGTCCTGATGCTGATCGGCGTGGCGATGTTCGGCATCGTCGTCAATGGCTCGCGGCGCTGGCTGAACCTCGGCGTCGCACGCTTCCAGCCTTCGGAACTGATGAAGATCGCGCTGCCGATGATGCTCGCGTGGTATTTCCAGAAATTCGAAGGGCGGATCGCGTGGAAGGATTTCGCGATCGCCGGTTTCCTGATCGTCGTGCCGGTTTACCTTATCAAGCGTCAGCCGGACCTCGGCACGGCGCTCCTCATCGGCGCTTCAGGCTTCTACGTGCTGTTTCTTGCGGGACTGTCGTGGAAGGTGATGGTGGGCCTCGTCGCGGTCGCCGCCGGCGTGGGGCCGATGGTGTGGACGCACATGCACGATTATCAACGAGAGCGAATACTTACATTCCTGGACCCTGGCCGGGATCCGCTCGGCACCGGCTATCACTCGATGCAGGCGTCGATCGCGCTCGGTTCCGGGGGCGTCGTCGGCAAGGGCTGGCTGAACGGCACGCAGACGCACCTGGACTTCCTGCCGGAGCGCCACACCGACTTCATCTTCGCCGTGTTCGGCGAGGAGTTCGGGCTGGTCGGCGCGGCGGTGCTGCTCGTGCTCTACCTCTTGCTGATCGGCCGGGCGATGGTCATTACCGCGAACGCGTCGACGCTCTTCGCGCGCCTGCTGGCCGGCGCGATCACGCTCATGTTCTTCACCTACGCGTTCGTCAACATGGCGATGGTAAGCGGGCTGCTTCCCGTCGTCGGCGTGCCGCTGCCACTCGTATCCTATGGCGGAACGGCGTTGATCTCGCTGTTCATCGGCCTCGGCATCCTGATGAGCGTGCAGGCGAACCGGAAGCTCGTGATGACGTAGGTCGGCGTACGCGAACCGCAACCCTCGTGATGAAGCAGGCCGGCGTACGCGAACCGGAAGCTGGTGATGACGCAGGGCGCGCGCGGCACACGCGCCTCAACCCTCGTTCGTCCCCTCGATGGTGATCGTCGTTTTCACCGAGTTCGCGATGTAGCACGCGTGATGGGCCTCGTCGTGCAGCGCTGCGATCTCGCTCGCGGACGGGTGTGCGTCCCCGCTCCAGGTCATGCGCGGCCGTAGCACGACGCGGGTCATGGACATCCGCCCGTCGGCATCCTTCTCCAGCGTCCCCTCAGCATCGTCGGCATACGTATCAATCCGATGGCCGCGCTTCGCGGCAAGCCAGAGAAACCACAGCATGTGACAACTCGCGATCGACGCGACGAACGCCTCTTCCGGATCGACGGCATGCGGATCGCTGTAGGGCACGGGCACGGAATGCGGTGACGACGATCCCGGCACTTCGACGCCGCCATCGAAACGCCATACGTGACGGCGGCTGTACCGGTTGTCGACGAAGCGCGCGTCGCCGCGCGACCATTCGACGTTCGCCGTATGAAGCGACATCAGGTAGGACCTTGTGCGCCGAGCGTTAGCATGAACGACGCTGTGCGACGAGCGTCATCAGGAACGACGTCGTGCAACGAGAGGTCCGGGAACGACGCTGTGCGACGAGCGTCATCGCCGTCCCTGCACCCGTCAGCCGGGATTGCGCGCGCAGATCGTCCACGAGCTCGAATCCATCCAGACGCCGTCGGGTCTCGCATGTCGCGAAAGCTCGCTCTTCAGCGCATCGACGATTTCGTCGCGGCGCGCTTCCGCAAGCGCACCCGCCTCGCGCACGATCTCGCCGGCCGGTCCGAGCGCGAGCTGGAACTCGACGGCCTGGTCGACATCCCGGCCGATCATGACGGGACCGTCGATGCGCTCGAAGGAGTAATCGACGAAGCCGGCCGCCTTCAGTTGCGCGCTGACGACGTCGGGATTGGCCATCGAGAAGGGGCCGGGCCCGCAGGTCTGCGCGTCGTCGCCGGGAGGAGGTAGGAAGCGGGACACAACGGCCTTCGGCATTCCGAGGAAGGGATTGTCGGCGAGAGCCCGCCACGTGATGAACATCAGCGTCGCGCCCGGTTTCAATGCGCTGCGTACGTTCCGCATCGCGACGACCGGGCTGGCGAAGAACATCATGCCGAAGCGCGAGAAGCAGAAGTCGAATTCACGCTCGAACGGGTACGATTGCACGTCCGCGGCGACGAATCGCACGTTCGTGAGGCGCTCCGTCGCGGCGTCCTGCCGGCCCTTCTCGAGAAACGCATCGCAGCAGTCGAGGCCGACGACGCTGCCGCCCGGTCCCACCTTGCGTGCGAGCTCGATGGCCGTATCGCCCCAGCCGCACCCGACGTCTAGCGCACGCGACCCGGGCGCCAATCGAAGTTTGGCGAGCGGGACCGCGCTGTGGTACGAGAGTCCCGTCATCATGATATTGCGGAACCGCTCGAACTTCCCGACGAGAACGTCGTTCCAGAACGCGGTGAACGCGTCGTTCGACTCGATTACCGTGGCCATGACTTCCTCGTGATGTGATGGACGCTTGAAAGCGCTCGCACATTCTAGGTCAAGAGCCCGTGAACGACCGGGCGGCGGGCGGAAACACGGCGCCGTGAGCAGGAAATGCGGATAGCGGGCAAAAGCGGGCGGCTATAGCACCCGGTTGAACCATACGAGCGAGAGACCTGCAGCGAGTGTCGCGAAGATCGCCGCGGCCGCGACGAACAGCGCGGTGATCTCCGTCTGCTGTTTCTTCAGGACCATCTTCGCGTTCATGCCTTCGTAGATCTTCTTCAGGTCCGTGGCGTTGCCCGCGTAGAAATAGTCGGCGCGCGTCAGGTTCGCGATCTGCTTCAGCGCATCCTCGTCGAGGCGCACACGCATCGACCATCCCTCGGCGCCGATGATCTCGCCCGCGACCGTCCCAATGCCGACGGTGTAGACGCGTACGCCCCGGTCGGCCGCCATCTTGGCTGCCTCGATCGGATCGGGACCGGTGGTCGTCTGGCCATCCGTGAGCAGGATGATCGCGGCGGACTGGTACGAGCCCGGCTGCACGGGCTTCTCCGCATCCTTGGGCGGGTCTTTGGCCGCGTCCTTGGCTGTGTCCTTGTCTGCGCCCTTGCCGCGGCCGAACGGTCTTCCGCGTCCCGTGTCGCTCGCGTTGATGCGCGGATTGGTCCGCCCGAGATCGAACTCGACTTCCGGAAAGATCGTCTTCAGCGAAACCAGGATGCCGCTGCCGACGGCGGTCCCGCGTTGCAGCGTGAAGCGGTCGATCGCCGCGAGCAGATCTTCGCGATTTTCGGTCGGCGGTTGCACGACGGCGGCCGTCCCCGCGAACGACACGATGCCGATGCGCACGTTGTGCGGCTGGTCGTTGATGAACGCGCGCGCCGCCTCCTGGGCGGCCGTAAGCCGGTTGGGCTGCACGTCGACCGCGCGCATGCTGCCGGAAACATCCATCGCGAGAATGATGATCTCGTGCTGCGAGGGAAGCGTGACGACTGCGGCCGGACGCGCGATCGCGACCAGCATCAGCGTGAGCGCGATCAGGAACAGCACGGGCGGAACATGGCGACGGAAGCGGTTCCCGGCACCGATAGCGTCCCTCACCATCGAGAGACTCGCGTAGCGCACGGCGAGCAGCTTCTTCCTGCGCAGCACCCACAGATACACGCCGATGACGGCGGGTACCGCGAGCAACAGCCACAGGAGCTCGGGCCACAGGAACGTCATCGCGCAGCATCGCCCGGTTCGGACAGGCGGGGCAGCACAGCGCCCGCGGACAGGCGGCTGCGGCGCTTTCGCATGTCGGCGAAGCGCAGGATCGCATCGGCGAGGTCGTCGTCCGTCGAAAGCTCGAGCGCATCGACCCCGGCGCGCCGGAACGCGCCGCGCAATCGCTGCTCGCGCGTCTCGGCCGCCTTGGCGAAGCGCTTGCGGAAGCCGCGATCGTGCGTGTCGATGAAGAGTTGCTCACCCGTCTCGGCGTCCTGCATCGTCAGCAGGCCGAGGTCGGGCAGCTCGTTCTCGAGCGGATCGTAGAGCCGCACGGCGAGGACCTCGTGGCGCTGCGACAGCTGCGCAAGCGCGTCGTCCCAGGGCGCGGTGCTGATGAAATCCGAGACGACGAACACGATCGAGCGCCGTGAGATCGCCGGAAATGCGGCGCGCAGGAACTGATTGAGGTCCGTGGCCGCGGATTGCCCGCGCTGCGGCTGACTCAGCATCCGGTGCAGGATCTGCAGCACATGCCTGCGACCGGCGCGCGCCGGAATCACCGTGTCCATCGTCTCGCCGTAGAAGGCCGCGCCCACACGATTGCCGTGCCGGGTAAGAATCCGCGCGAGGACCGTTACGAAATCGGTCGCGACAGCGCGCTTGCGCACGTCGCCGGAGCCGAAATCGACCGACGGACTGACGTCGAGCAGGAACCACGCGGTGACGTCGCGATCCTCGTTGTACTCGCGGATGTACGGGACCTGCAGCCGTGCGGTGACGTTCCAGTCGATGTGCCGGACGTCGTCGTGATACTGGTACTCGCGAAGATCGGCGAGATCGAGGCCGAAGCCGCGGAAGAGCGTCCGGTAGTCGCCGTGCAGCAACCCGTCGAGACGACGCAACACGGTCCACTCGAGCCGCCGCAGCACGCCCTCGGCGTTGCGCGCCGGCAATGGGACGACATTCGAAGCGGCGGCGTCGGGCCCGCCCGCGCCTCTGCCGCCGGGCGGGACCTTGCCCGCGTCAGGCTTGCGAGGCAAACCGAACATGCGTCTCGAGCGGTCTTTCCGGCGGTGCGATCCGCTGCATGATCTTGAACACGAGTTGATCGGGCGTGAGTCCGTCCGCCAGTGCCTCATAGGACAGCACGAGCCGGTGGCGAAGCACATCGGGCGCGAGGTCGCTGACGTCGTCTGGCAGCACGTAATCGCGACCGCGCAGGAACGCGAGCGCGCGCGCGCCTTCGATCAGGTGGATCGAGGCACGCGGACTCGCGCCGAACGTCACGTACTTGGCGAAGTCGGCGACCCCGTAGCGCTCGGGCTGCCGTGTGGCCGAGGCGAGCCGCACCGCATACTGAATGAGCGATGGATCGACGTACCCGCCGCGGCATTGGCGCTGCAGCGCTGCGAGCTGGTCGGTCGTCGCAACCGTTGCGACGTCCGCCGGCATGCCGGTCACCCGCTCGACGATGACGAATTCCTCTTCCTCGTTCGGATAACCGACGAGCACCTTCATCATGAACCGGTCGACTTGCGCTTCGGGCAACGGATACGTGCCTTCCGTCTCGATCGGGTTCTGCGTGGCCATCACCAGGAACGGGGTCGGCACCATGTGCGTCTGCCCGGCGATCGTCACCTGATATTCCTGCATCACTTCCAGCAGCGCGCTTTGCACCTTGGCCGGTGCCCGGTTGATTTCGTCGGCGAGCAGGAGGTTCGTGAAGACTGGCCCGAGCGATGTGGTGAAGTCGCCGGTCTTCTGGTTGTAGATGCGCGTGCCGACGAGGTCGGCCGGAACGAGATCGGGCGTGAACTGGATGCGCTTGAACGACCCCCGGATGACCTTCGCAAGCGTCTTGACAGTCAGCGTCTTCGCAAGCCCCGGCACGCCTTCGACCAGCAGATGGCCCTGCGCGAGGATCGCGACCAGCACACGCTCGAGGAAGTGGTCCTGCCCGACGACCACCTTTTTGACTTCGTACAGGATTCGCTGCATCAATGACGCAACGTCACCACCACCGCCTTCCCGGTTTTCCATACGCTCCTTTGCAGAACTTTCGAAATCAGGCCGGTCGCGTGCCTAGAACGGAGACATTCCGACGGCTGCCGCCGCGTTCTCGATCGGCACGGCGAACCCGATGCCAATGAAGACGCGTTGATTGTTCGGGTTGAGTATGCCCGTCACGATCCCGATGACTTCCCCATCCATCGTCACGAGCGGACCCCCGGAGCTTCCCGGATTGGCGGCTGCGTCGAACTGGATGAGGTTGGTGAGCAGGCGCTTACCCTCCGGCGATCGGTACTCGCGGCGCAGTCCGGAGACGACGCCCGACGTCACGGACGGCCCGATGCCGAACGGAAAGCCGACGGCAACGACCTCATCGCCAAGCGCAAGGTCGCTGGTCGAGCGCAGCGTCGCGGCCGGCAGGTCGTCGGGAATCGTCTTGGCTTGCAGCACGGCGAGGTCGTTCTCCGGTTGCGTCGCAATCACGGTCGCTTCCGACTCGCTGCCGTCGGCGAAGACGACACCCACGCGCTTCGCCCCTGCGACTACATGCAGATTGGTGAGAATGACGCCCTTGTCGACGATGACGACGCCCGTTCCCACGCCGCTTTCGGTTTCCTCGCTTTCGCCTTCGGCGCGCTCGAACTCGCGCACGCGGACCACCGAACCGCGAATCGCCTCGTAGGCTCGCGCCGCCTGCGACGGCAGCGTCTTTGTTTCGAGCGTGTGCATGACGGCGCCGTCGATGTCTTCCTGCGTCAGCGCCTTCGGCAACGGATGCATCAGGTTGTTGCCGTGCACGACCGCGAGCGCGATCAGCGCGCCGCCGGCAAGCATCAACAGGCGTTCCCGCCGTTTTATAGCATCGCGGACGCGTGCGAGCCGGCTGTGCTTCCGCGCGGGCGCGCCCGGCGCGGCCCCTTCGTCGCTCGCGGCTTTCGATTCCATGCCGGGGGAAGGCGCGCGCGGGGACGCCCCGGCGGGCGTACGCGCAGGCGCACGGGAACGATTGGAAGGGCTGTAAAGCGAAGCGCGACGCATGGGAATGACCTAACGATTGTCCTGTGCTGACAACTTCGCGGGCGGAGGATTCACTCGTGCGGTGACTTTTGCTGACGCGGCCGAGGTCGCGGCGCCAATCCGAGCTTCAGGCGCTGCGCTTGCGCTGGCCGCGACGCCCCTCGCGAAAGCCGAAGCACAGCAGCACGGTCGCAAGCGAAAACGCGATCGCGAGCGGCGCGACGAGGAACGACGCCAGTACGTTCCATTGTCCGCCAGGATCGAGGGTCGCAAGGCAGCTGTACACGGCGAATGCCGAAAGCAGGGCGGCGGCCAGCGATGCACGCGATGCGTCGCGAAGCAGCAACTCGGCTGCAAGACCGATCACCACGGGCAGCACGACCAGGACGGCGAGCGGCTGCATGACGACACGAACTCCGTCTTAGCGAAACTCGATACTACTCCCGCCCGCGGCGGACGAGAACCGCCGCCGGCCGCCTAGGCGCTATGCCTCGAGCTTCTTGTCCAGCGTGATCGTCGCGTTCAGCACCTTCGAAACCGGACAGCCCTTCTTCGCATTCTCGGCGGCCGTCTCGAATGCCTGGGCACTCGCCCCGGCAATGCGGGCGGTCAGATCGAGGTGGACGGCCGTGATCGCGAAGCCGCCCCCGGCCTTTTCAAGCGTGACGGTGGCCTTCGTCGAAATGCTCTGCGCGACGAGGCCCGCCTCGGCGAGTTGCGCCGACAAGGCCATCGAGAAGCAGCCGGCGTGCGCTGCCGCGATCAGCTCCTCCGGGTTGGTGCCGACGCCGTTCTCGAAGCGGGTGCTGAACGAGTATTGCGTATCGGACAGGACGCGGCTGTCGGTCGAGATCGTGCCTTTGCCCGACTTGAGATCGCCATTCCACATGGCGGAGGCAGAGCGTTTCATGGAATCCTCGTTTCATCGTTGGGTGGAGCGTTCGCAGGGCGACGCCCGACCAGATAGTCGACGCCCGCTTCGCCGACCGCTTCCGCGTGCGGGTGGCCGGCGGGCATCACGAAAATATCGCCTTCGCGGAATGCGTGCTCGGCGCCATTGAACGTCAACGTGATTTCCCCGTTCAGCACGAGCGCGCGGACGTCGAAAGGATGCGCATGCTCAGGCACGACGGTCCCGGGCGGCAGCATCCGGCGGTCGACCGCGAACCCATCGCGGCGCAGCGCTGACTCGAAGTATTGATCTTTCACGGCCGCGTCCTCCCGCAGCAAATGTTAGCACCAGCGTTCGTGTCCGGTTGCGCGGCAAAGTTGCCGCGCCGACGCCAATTCATCGTTCGGCTGACACGCGTGTGCATGCTACCCTTCCGCGCCCCAGCGCACGACGGGTGCGGAATAAGCTTCGCTGCCCGGTGTTGATGAACGGCCGGAGGTCCAAGCCTGCCGGTACGACGACCAACGTAGGAGGAGAACTGCAATGACTCGAATGACCGGCGGTGTCGCCGCATCCATAGCGCTGTTGCTTGCGGGCTGCACCGGCATGGCGCAGACGCAGTCTTCGGGCGCGCAGCAAAGCACGGCATCGCCGATGACGTTCTTCATCACGAGCGTAGGCTCCGGGAAGGGCGCTGATTTCGGTGGACTCGCGGGCGCCGACAAGCATTGCCAGACGCTTGGAGCAGCGGCGGGTGCCGGCAATCACACGTGGCGCGCCTACCTGAGCACGCAGGGACCGGGGGCCGTGAATGCGCGGGACCGGATCGGGAAGGGACCGTGGCGCAATGCGAAGGGCGTCGTCGTCGCCAACAATCTCGAGGAGTTGCACGGCACGAACAATCTGGGCAAGCAGACGTCGCTGACCGAGAAGGGCGAAGTCGTCAACGGCGCCGGCGATTCGCCGAACCGACACGACATCCTGACGGGTTCGCAGCCGAACGGTACCGCGTTCTCCGGCCCGGAAGACCGTACGTGCGGAAACTACACGAAGAGCGGCGCGGGCAACGTGATGCTCGGTCATCACGACCGCACCGGCACGAACCCCAATCCGGTCGCAAATGCATCGTGGAACTCGTCGCACCCCTCGGCGGGTTGCAGCGACGCAGACCTCGCGAAGACCGGCAGCGCTGGCTACCTGTACTGCTTCGCGGCCGACTGACAAGAAGCGGTTCGGAACGAGGGCCCGTCACCGGGCGCTAACGGGCGAGTCCGCCGGATCTCACGTCGTGGCATCCGGCGGCGCGCCCGCGTCGCACTTCCTGCACTCGAGCAGCAGGCGGAGCGCGCCCAAGCGGCCGGCCTCCGTCGTGACCCACGGCCGATTGGTCCATGGCGGCGCGTGCCGCACATGACGAAAATGCCCGCATGCGAGCTCTGCCACCCAGTGCCGCTCGCTGTCCTGGTGATACCCGACGATGGCCTGTTCCATCCTGGTGATACCGACGATCGGTTGTTCCTTCGCTTCCAGGGTGATGTGATCGACGCCTTGAAGACACTGTTCGGCGCGCGCGAACGACGCAGTCATCGTGTCGGGCAGCCCCCAACGAATCACGCGCGAGAAACGCTAGAAATCGAGCAGGAAAGGCGCTGCCATCAGCGCGATGCCGATGACGACGAGCCACAGCACGCTGTCGACGAAGTACGGATAGACGCAGAGC
>JBKPOL010000346.1:0-11883 GCA_046733075.1 Pseudomonadota bacterium
TCCTTTCGTTCGAACTCACGGAGCATGCCGACGTGCTCGCCGTGCTGAACCGCCTCCGGCTCGTCGTGCTGTCGTCGAACCTCGGTGACAACCGCACCCTCGCCATCCCTGTCGCCCAAACGATTTACTGGGAGATGGGCCCCGCGCGCCGCGCCGAGATGGGCATTGCGGATTCGCTCGTTCGCGTTTCCGTCGGCATCGAGGACGTCGAAGACCTGACCGCGGATTTCGCGCAGGCGCTCGCCTGACGCTCATGATAGGGGAGCGTGATGCAGGCATAATGTCCAATCCGCCAACGGAGGTCGAACATGGGTAACCGCGACAGGCAGCGCAAGGAACCGAAGAAGCCCAAGCAGCCGAAGAAACCGACGCCGAAGACCTGACGCGACGTTTCGGTTGCGCGATCGGCGGCCTCGAGCCGGCCGCAGGGGTCGGGCTTATGGCGGCTTATGGCGCAGTGCGCGCGGGATCGTAGGCCTCGCGTGGGCCTCGCGCGTCAACCGCGATCTCGCGTGTGCGCGCGCCGTCCGCGTCCACTTCGAGGAACGTTCCCCGCTCGTGCCAATCGGCGAGCACGATTCGCTCGCGCGCACTTCCGTCGACGGTCATCGAATGACGCGCGGGGCGGTGCGTGTGCCCGTGGATCATCCGCATGACGCCGGCACGGCGGAATGCCTGCTCGATGGCGGTTGCATTGACGTCCAGTATGGCGTCGGGCTTGCGAGAGGTTGCAGCGCGGCTTCGACGCCGCAGCCACGCGCCGATCAGGTGGCGCACGCGGTACGGAAGCTTCAGGAGCCGTGCTTGCTTTCGAGGATCGCGCGACCAGGCGCGATAGCGCTGGTAGCTGACGTCATCAGTACAGAACTCGTCACCATGCGACAGCAATGTCTTCGTGCCGCCCAGCTCGACCAGCGTCTGCTCGGGGAGGAGCGTTGCTCCGACCGTTTTCGCGAAATCCTGGCCGAGCAGGAAGTCGCGGTTGCCGCGCGCAATGAACAGCGGCACGCCGGCGCTGCTGATACCTCGAAGCGCGTCGGCGATGGCCCTCGCGAACGGCTCGCCGCGCTGGTCGTCCCCGATCCACGCATCGAACAGATCGCCGAGAATGTAGACGGCCGCGGCCTCCCGTGCGGGGCCGCGCGCGAAGGCGTGGAATGCCGCGACAGCCGCGGCGTGCTCGGGGGCGAGGTGAAGATCCGACAGCAGGAGCGTCGGCCGCATCGGGGGTCGGCTCGCGACGCGTCCGTCTGGCTCCTCAGGCCACTTCCTCAGCGCGAACGATCACCACATCGTCGGTGGGAACATTCTCGTGCATGCCGGAACGACCCGTCGCAACGCCTGCGATCCTGTCGACGACGTCCTTGCCTGCGGCAACCTTGCCGAACACGCAGTAACCGTAGTGCTGCGCGCTCGGCGCCTTGTAATCGAGGAAGGCGTTGTCAGCCACGTTGATGAAGAATTGCGCGGTGGCCGAGTGTGGGTCCGAGGTGCGCGCCATTGCCACCGTGTAACGCTCGTTCTTGACACCGCTCCCAGCCTCATTCGCAACGGGCGCGCGCGTCGGCTTCTGCGTCATCCCCGGTGCGAAACCGCCTCCCTGGATCATGAATCCCGGGATCACGCGATGGAAGACGGTGTTGTCGTAATGCCCGTCACGAACGTACTGCAGGAAGTTCTTGACCGTCGCGGGTGCGTTGTCGTCGTCGAGCTCGAGCGTGATGTCGCCGTGATTCGTATGCAGGATGACCATTGCGTTCTCCGTCATCCGGCGGGTTTCACGACCCGCGCGGACTTGATGACGACGCGCTCGGCCGGCACGTCGGATGAAAACGGGCCGGCTGCGCCGGTCGGGGATTGGGCGATCTTCTCAACGACGTCCATGCCGGCGATCACCTTGCCGAACACCGTGTACCCGTAGCCTTGCGCGTCCGCCGAACGGAAGTCAAGGCGCTTGTTGTCGGCCACATTGATAAAGAACTGCGCGCTTGCCGAGTTCGGATCACCCGTACGCGCCATCGCTACCGTTCCCGGCTTGTTCGACAGCCCCGCCTTCACGCTCTGCTCCGACTCGATCGGCACGGGCGGGCGGGTCGGCCGCTGACGGAACTGCGCGTCGTAGCCGCCGCCCTGGATCATGAAGCCCTTGATGACCCGGTGGAATTGCGTGCCGGCATAGTGGCCCGCATCGACGTATTTCAAGAAATTCTCGACGGTCTTCGGCGCCGCCTCGGGATAGAGCTCGAGCTGGATCGTCCCGGCCGTCGTGTCAAGCTCGACCTGTGGATTGGCGGCAAGCGAGGTTGCGCTTGCGATGCCGAAAGCGAACGCGAGAAGCAGCGAATACAGCCGACCCATACTATGTAGCTCCGTTACGAAGGTTTGCGAAAGGCGCGCGCACCGTGCCCGCGACGCCGTGGTTTGACATTATCTGGAAAGCGCGACTTCGCGAATCTGCTTCAGCTTGGGCGCGGCCGTTCGATTCTGCTTGTCGAGCGTCACCGTGCGCTCGTATTCGACTTCCGCGAGGCGCGCATAGACGTCGCCCAGGTTCTCGTGCGCGACCGCGTAATCGGGCGCCGTCTGCACGGCGCGCTCGAGCTCGTCGCGCGCGAGTGCGTATTCGCCCTTCTGCGCGTAAAGCACCGCCAGGTTGTTGCGCGGCTCGGGCAACTCCGGAAAATCGGCCAGCAGCGCGCGAAAGAGCGCGATGGCGTCGTCCGTGTGTCCCTGGTCCGCAAGTGCGATGCCTTTGAGAAAGCGCGCCTGCGGCTCGCGCGGATGCTCGGCCGTGACGCGATCGAGGCGGGCGATCGCGTCGCCATATTGCTTGCGATCGATGAGGTCGCGTGCCTCGCGGAGCGCCTGCGCGTATACCTTGCGCGCCGCCTCGCTCATGACGCGCGGATCGTCGGTTCGAGGTGCCGGAGATTGCGCGAAGCCCGGCGACGCGACGCATGCAAGGGCCACCAAGGCGAAACGGCAGGCGAGCGACACAAGACGCATCGGCGTGATCGAGTTGAGCGGGTAATTCGCCGCGAATTTTAGCAGGCGCGAGTTATCCGACGGGCGTCACGGCGCGCAGCCGCGCGGCCGTTGTTTCTATCAGCCGGCGGGAGATCGACACGGTCGTCGGAAGCGCGGGAAGCGCATCGACGGGAAACCAGTGCACCTCCGCGATTTCCGCCGGATCGGGTTTGAGCTCGCCGCCTGCATAACGCGCCGTGTACGCGATCATCAGCGAGTGTGGAAAAGCCCACGATTGGCTGCCGAAATACGCGAGGTCCGCAACTTCGACACCCACTTCCTCGCGCACTTCGCGATGAATGCAGTCCTCGATCGTTTCGCCGGGCTCGACGAAACCCGCGAGCGCGCTGTACATCGCGCCGGGAAACCGGTTCGCGCGCGCGAGCAGCAACTCGCGTCCGCGAGTTACGAGCACCATCATCGCCGGCGACAGGCGCGGGTAGGCGACGTAGCCGCAGCCGGGACACTGCTTCGCGCGCTCACCATCCTTGTCGCGCGTAGGCGTTCCACACCGGCCGCAGAAGCGATGCGTACGATCCCATTCGACAACCTGGAACGCGCGTTGCGCGAGCGCGAGCGTGGCGTCGGGAAGTCGCAGGAACAGCGGGCGCAAGCCGGAGAGCGCAAACCCTGGCGGCGCCTCGCTCTTGTCGGCCAAGGTAAGCGCGACACAATGGCCGCCGTCGAGCGCTCCTAGATAGTGGCGAGCGCCGGGCACGCCGGCTCGTTCGAGATCCGCGAGCGAGGGAATGACCGGCGCCGACTCGTCGCCGGCGATCAGCAGCTTGTTGCCCGAGAACGCGAAGGCGACCGTCGTCGAAGGAAGCGACGGCGGCGCGACGTGCGAGGGTGTGAAGCCGGCGGGCGTATGCATGCGTGATCGATCCGGGCGTGCGGCCGAGGCCTGCCGCTGCGGGACGAACGAATGGTACCGCTATAATGATTTGCAATTACTGCACCTATTCGAGAGCGAGCAATGGAAGCTGAAGATCTGAATGCGATCGCGAACTCCATTTCGGGACTCAAGGACCGCGCGGCGCAGCTTCGGAGGTATCTTTGACTTCGACGTGAAGGCCGCGCGCCTTGCCGCCGTCGATCGCGAGCTCGAAGACCCGAAAATCTGGGACAACCCGCAGCGCGCACAGGAGCTCGGCAAGGAGAAGAAACAGCTCGACGGCGTCGTTCACACGCTCACCGCGCTGCAGTCGGGACTGGACGACAGCAGCGACCTCTACGACATGGCGCGCGAGGAGGGCGACGATGCCGCACTCCGCGCCATCGAAGACGACGTCGGTCGACTCGAGCGGACGGTCGCCGACCTGGAATTTCGGCGGATGTTTCACAATCCGCTCGATCCGGGCAATGCGTTCCTCGACATCCAGGCAGGCAGTGGCGGCACCGAAGCGCAGGACTGGGCGGCAATGCTGCTGCGCATGTACCTGCGGTATTGCGAACGCAAGGGCTTTCGCACCGAGGTGCTCGAGGAATCGCCCGGCGAAGTCGCGGGGATCAAGAGCGCGTCGATCAAGGTCGACGGCGATTATGCGTACGGCTTCCTGCGCACGGAGACCGGTGTGCATCGCCTCGTGCGCAAGAGTCCGTTCGACTCCAATGCGCGGCGTCACACGTCGTTCGCGAGCGTATTCGTCTATCCGGAGGTCGACGAATCGATCGAGGTCGAAATCAATCCGGCGGACCTTCGCATCGACACGTATCGCGCATCGGGGGCCGGCGGTCAGCATGTCAACAAGACGGACTCCGCCGTCCGCATCACGCATCTGCCGACGAACATTGTCGTGCAGTGCCAGACCGACCGCTCGCAGCACCGTAACCGCGCGGAAGCATTCGCCATGCTGAAGTCGAAGCTCTATGAGCTCGAGCTCCGCAAGCGCCAGGAGCAGCAGGCGAGGCTCGAAGACTCCAAGACCGACATCGGTTGGGGACACCAGATCCGCTCTTATGTCCTCGACCAGTCGCGGATCAAGGACCTGCGGACGAACTACGAGGTGGGCAACACACAGGCGATTCTCGACGGCGACCTCGACGATTTCATCTCGGCGAGCCTGAAGCAGGGCGTGTGACGTCCGCGATGAAGACGCAACGCCACGAGAACGCTTTGCTGCGCAATCCAATACCGATCCGGACGCCGAGTTCACCGCAATGAACGGGCCCGACCAGCCCGACGCAGTGATCGACGAGGGTCGCATCATCGCCGAGCGACGGGGCAAGCTCGCCTATCTTCGCGGCGCAGGCAATCCGTATCCGAACGACTTCCGGCGCGACGCGCTGGCGGCCGATTTGCACAAGCGCCACGGCAGCAAGGACAACGCCGAGCTCGAGGCGGAGCACATCCGCGTGGCGGTTGCCGGCCGCATGATGCTGAAGCGCGTGATGGGCAAGGCGTGTTTTGCAACGCTGCAGGACATGTCCGGACGCATCCAGCTCTACGTGACGCTCGACAGCGTCGGTGCGGAGGTGCTCGACGCCTTCAAGCACTGGGACCTGGGCGACATCGTTGGTGCGACGGGAACGCTCTTCAGGACGAAGACCGGCGAGCTATCCGTGAAATGCGACCGCGTACGTCTACTCGCGAAGGCACTGCGGCCGTTGCCGGAGAAGTTCCACGGCATGACGGACCAGGAGCAGCGGTACCGGCAGCGTTACGTTGACCTGATCACGAACCCGGTGTCGCGCGACGTGTTCGTGAAGCGTTCACAGACGGTGCAGGCCATCCGCGAGTTCTTCGTCGCGCGCGGCTTCCTGGAGGTCGAGACACCGATGATGCAGCCGATCCCGGGCGGCGCCGCGGCGCGGCCGTTCGTCACGCATCACAACGCGCTCGACATGGACCTGTATCTGCGGATCGCCCCGGAGCTATACCTGAAGCGTCTCGTCGTCGGCGGGCTCGAGAAGGTGTTCGAGGTCAACCGCAACTTCCGCAACGAGGGCATCTCCACGCGCCACAATCCCGAGTTCACCATGCTCGAGTTCTATTGGGCCTACGCGGACTACCAGGACCTGATGGACCTCACCGAGACGCTGCTGCGCGAAGTCGCCGCGCGTATCTGCGGAACGCCAACGCTCGTCTATCAAGGCGAGACGATCGATCTCGGGCAGCCGTTTGCACGCCTGACGATGGCCGAGGCGATCCGTCGCCACAACCCGGAAACGGCAGCACTCGACCTCGGCGATGTCGTCACGCTGCGCCGCGCGCTCGAGCCCTTTCCGGTCGAAGTGTTCGACACGGACGGCGTCGGCATGCTTCAGCTCAAGCTGTTCGAGGCAACGACCGAGGACAAGCTCGTGCAGCCTACGTTCATCGTTGCCCATCCGACCGACGTCTCCCCGCTCGCGCGTGCGAGCGACGCCGATCCGGCGGTGACCGATCGTTTCGAGCTCTTCATCGCACACCGCGAAATAGCCAACGGGTTTTCGGAGCTGAACGATCCCGAGGACCAGGCGGCGCGCTTCCTCGCGCAGGCGAAAGCCAAGGAGGCGGGCGACGAGGAGGCGATGTATTACGACGCCGATTACATCCGTGCGCTCGAATACGGCTTGCCGCCGACGGCCGGCGAGGGCATCGGCATTGACAGGCTCGTGATGCTGCTGACGGACAGCGCATCCATCCGCGACGTGATCCTGTTTCCCCAGATGAAGCCCGATGCAGCGCTTGGTGGCGGGCCCGCCGCGCGCTGACTACTCTCCGCGCTCCGCGCAGCGTCGCGCCAGTCATGTACAGCGGCATCTCGAGGGGGCACATCGACTAGCCGGAACCGGATGAAATATACCCGCCAGGGGTATATAATGGCGCCATGCCGGACTCCGTTGCCTCGCTAGCGTTGCCGTTGCCGTCGTCATCGTCGCCGGGGCGCGTCGATCTCGCGCTCGAGGGAATGACGTGCGCCGCGTGCGCTGCGCGCATCGAGACGACGCTGAATCGGCTACCGGGCGTCGCCGCCAACGTCAACTTCGCCACGGAATCCGCGCGCGTCGATTACGATCGCGCCCGAGCGAGCGTCGAAGCGCTGCTTGCAGCCGTCGCGCGGGCCGGCTATGGCGCGCACGTCAAGGACGACGCGGCCGCGGAACGGGAGCGCGAACGCGCGCGCAAAGCCGAGGCCTGGCAGGTGATGCGTCGCGATCTCGTCATCGCCGTCGTGCTGACCGTGCCCTTCATCGCGCAGATGATCGCGATGCTCGCGTCCGTGGACAGGACGCATGCGGACCTGCTGCCGCGCTGGCTGCAGCTCGCGCTTGCGACACCCGTCCAGTTCTTCGTCGGCCGCCGCTTCTATGTGGGCGCCTGGCATGCGCTGCGCGGTGGCGGCGCGAACATGGATGTGCTGATCGTGCTGGGCACATCGATCGCCTGGCTCTGGAGCGCAGGCGTCACGCTATCCGGAGCGGACGCGCATGTGTATTTCGAGGCGTCGGCCGCGATCGTGACGCTCGTGCTGCTCGGCAAGGCGCTGGAGACGCGCGCACGTGCCGGAACTTCGGCCGCCATCGAGGGACTGTTGCGCCTTCAACCCAGCGTCGCGCATGTCCTGCGCGACGGCGCGGAGGTCGACGTGCCGCTTGCGGAGGTCGCGCTTGGCGATCGCTTCGTGGTGCGCGCGGGTGAGGCCGTTCCCGTCGATGGTCGCGTGCTCGAGGGGACCACCACAGTCGACGAATCGATGCTGACGGGCGAAAGCCGACCGGTTTCGAAATCCGCTGGGGACGATGTGTATGCGGGAACATTGAATCTCGACGGCGTCGTTCGCTGTGATGCCACCGGCGTAGGCAGCAAGACGCTGCTCGCCGGGATCGTGCGTCTGGTAAGCGAGGCCCAGGGCTCGAAAGCCCCGATTCAGCGGCTTGCGGATCGCGTAGCCGGAATCTTCGTTCCGGTCGTGATCGCGATCGCCATGGTCACGCTCATCGCCTCCTGGCTCGTGACCGGGCAGGTGATCACCGCTTTGATCAACGCCGTCGCCGTGCTCGTGATCGCGTGTCCATGCGCGCTTGGCCTTGCCACGCCCACGGCGATCATCGTCGGCACGGGGCGCGCCGCGCAGCTTGGCGTGCTGATTCGCAACGCCGTCGCGCTCGAAACCGCGGGACGCCTGACGACGCTCGTCGTCGACAAGACGGGCACGGTCACCGAGGGTCGTCCCGCCGTCACGGGCGTGCATCCATTCGGTTACCGTGCGGAAGCCGAGGTTCTCGCCCTCGCCGCGGGCGTGGAACAGGGTGCTTTGCATCCGCTCGCGCAAGCGATCGTCGCGCGCGCGCGGAGCGAGGGACTGGCGCTGCCCGCCGTCGATGAATTCGCCGCAGTGGCGGGTAGCGGTGCATACGCGCTCTTCGGCGATACGCGGCGAGCGGTCGCAGTCGGTTCGCTGGCGTTCCTCGAGAGTCGAGGCGTCCTGGTTCCTCCATCAGTCGTCGCAAGCTACGCGAGCAGCGGCGAGAGCGTCGTAGGTCTCGCCATCGACACAGAGCTGGCGGGGATTATCACGCTAGCCGATCGCGTGCGGCCGACCTCGGCGGCGGCGATTGCACGTTTGAAAGGAAGCGGCGTGCACGTGCTGATGCTTTCCGGCGACAACCTCCGGACGGTTGAAGCGATCGCGCAGGTGGTTGGCATCGAGTCACGCGAGGGCGCGCTCTCGCCGGACCAGAAGCGTCAGCGCATTCGCGCTTTGCAGGAACGCGGCGAAGTCGTTGGCATGGTCGGCGACGGCGTCAACGATGCTCCGGCGCTTGCGAGTGCGGACGTCAGCTTTGCGATCGGCGCGGGATCGGCGGTCGCCGTCGAAGCAGCCGACATCACGGTGATTCGGAACGATCTCGGCGCCGTTGTCGACGCAATCCTGCTGTCGCGAGCGACACGCGCAAAGATCCGCCAGAACCTGTTCTTCGCGTTCGCCTACAACGTGCTCGGCATTCCGCTTGCCGCCGTCGGATTGCTGAGCCCGGTGATCGCGGGTGCGGCAATGGCGATGAGTTCGGTGTCGGTAGTCGGCAACGCGCTTTTGTTGCGCCGGTTCAAGCCGGCCTCGTGAATCGAAAGGAACGACGAATGGACAACGTGAAATTCAACGTGCAAGGGATGAGTTGCCAGGGCTGCGTCGCGAGCGTCACGCGGGTGCTGAAAGCGGTGCCCGGTGTCGCGGATGTAAGCGTGACGCTGCAGCCCGGCATGGCCAGTGTCGCCTATGACGCCGCACGCACCAACGTGGACGCGCTCAAGGCGGCGGTGCAGAACGCAGGGTATGGCGTCGCATAAGTCGGCGGTCGCGCGCGACAGCGCGGACAGCGTCGCGCTGGCCAAGCGCCTCAACCGCATCGAAGGGCAGCTCCGGGGTATCGGCCGGATGATCGAAGACGATCGCTATTGCGTCGACATCCTGACGCAGGTGAGCGCCGTGCAGTCGGCGCTCGATGCGCTTGCGCTGAAGCTCCTCGAGCATCACCTGCACGGCTGCGTCGCAAACGCCGTCGCCTCGGGAAACGGTGCCGATGCCATCGACGAGGCGCTCGCCGTCGTCCGCAGGTTCGGTCGCTGACGAGCGCAATGGCATAATTGAACGCGCGGGGTGTAGCGCAGTCCGGTAGCGCGCTTGCTTTGGGAGCAAGATGTCGGAGGTTCGAATCCTCTCACCCCGACCAAATTCTCGCGATCAACTCGATTGCGTGCAACCCCCGCGAGACGTGACATGTCGGAGCCGGCAAAGCACACGATTTGCTGCGATTCCCATCGCTGCTGACGTGTTGAAGCTTGCTCGTTGCATCGTGTTCTCGGCGATCGTCGCGCTTGTTGCGGGCTGCGCAAGTGTCGAGCGAGGCGCGCCCGCTCAGCCGAAGCTCACCGCCAATGAAGGCCGTACGCTCGTCGCGCGATTGCTCCCCGACGGCGTCGGCGATCGCAGCGGATGGGCGAGGGATCTGTACGCGGCCATCGCGTCGCTGGAACTCACCCCGTCTGCCGAGAACATTTGCGCGGCCGTCGCGATCATCGGGCAGGAGTCGAGCTTTCGTGTCGATCCCGCCGTCCCGAACCTGGCCGACATCGCGAAGAAGGAGATCGAACGCCGCCGCGAGCGTGCGGGTGTGCCCCGCCTGGTGCTCGACGCGGCGCTCGCCTTGCCGTCGTCGACCGGCAAGAGCTATGGCGAGCGGCTCGACGCCGTCAAAACCGAGTTGCAGTTGAGCAAGCTGTTCGAAGACTTCATCGATCGCGTGCCGCTCGGGCGCACATTCTTCGCCGATCGCAATCCCGTGCGTACCGGGGGACCCATGCAGGTCAGCGTGTCGTTCGCGGAAAGTTTTGCAACGACGAGGCCGTATCCCTACCCGGTCAATGGATCGATCCGCGACGAAGTCTTCACGCGTCGCGGCGGGCTGTATTTCGGCGTCGCGCATCTGCTCGATTACCGCGCGCCCTATGATCGTCTGCTGTTCCGGTTTGCCGATTTCAACGCCGGCCGTTATGCGAGCCGCAATGCGGCGTTTCAGCGCGCGGTCAGTCAGCTCTCCGGCATTCCGCTGACCGAGGACGGCGACCTGCTGCGATACGAGAGCGGACGGCCGGCACGCGAGGCGGGCAGCACGGAAACGGCGACGCGCGTGCTCGCGCGCCGTGTGTCGCTCGACAATGCCGAGATCCGGCGCGATCTCGAGCTCGCGGGCAGCGAGGACTTCGAGCGCACCGAGCTGTACGGCCGCGTCTTCGCGTTCCTCGACAAGACGATCGGCAAACCCGCGCCGCGTGCGGTCATACCCGACATCGTGCTGTCGAGTCCGAAGGTCACGCGCACGTTGACGACGGACTGGTTCGCGCATCGGGTGCAGTCGCGTTTCGACGCGTGCATGCAGCGGTCCGCTTCTTGACACGGCGCTCATGCTCGACGTCCGGGCCTACTTCGCCCGCATCCGATGGAACGGCGGCCGAACGCCGACGCTTGGCACGCTTGCCGGGCTGCTCGAGCGTCACATG
The DNA here is from genome assembly GCA_046733075.1 of Pseudomonadota bacterium. Classification (GTDB taxonomy): domain Bacteria; phylum Pseudomonadota; class Gammaproteobacteria; order Burkholderiales; family Casimicrobiaceae; genus VBCG01. The sequence goes on from JBKPOL010000346.1 coordinate 11,012, forward strand.
CGCGCGATCCCGTTCGAGAATCTCGACGTGCTGCTCGGCCGACCGGTACGGCTCGACCTCGACGCGCTGCAGTCGAAGCTCGTTGGCGCCCGGCGTGGAGGTTATTGTTTCGAGCACGCGTCGCTCTTCGCGGCGGTTCTCGAGGATCTCGGCTTCGCACCCGTGCGGCACACGGCGCGCGTGACTCAGCACGCGCCGAGGACGGCCGTGCCGCGCACGCACATGTTCCTGACCGTGCCGATCGACGGCGCACGCTTTGTCGTCGATCCCGGCTTCGGTGGTCTCGCGCCGCACGTGCCCGTGCCGCTGGTGGCGGCGACCGATGCGCGGCCCGGCGTGCCGCACTGGTTCGCGCGCGACGATGACCACTGGATACTGCGAACGATGAAATCCGGTGTCGTCGTCGATTGCTGGGCCAGCACGCTCGAGGCTGACAATCTCATCGATTTCGAGGTCGGCAACCACTACACGGCGACGCACCCGGCGTCCCCGTTCGTCAACCGGCTGCTGTTGCGCGCAACGACGTCGGAAGGGTACGTTTCGGTGATGAATCGCGCCGTGACGCTGGTCGATGGCGGCGGCGTTCGATCGACCCAGCTTGCGGATCGCGCGGCGCTCCGCGCGATGCTGAATGACCATTTCGGCTTCGATCTTCCGGAAGTCCTGTCGATCCGCGTGCCATCGATCGAGCAGTGGCGGTGAGCGCGCGGGCCGATGGACAGCCGGGGAGTGAGACGACGAGCTCCATGGGCGCAGGCATTTACGCAGAGCCCAAGGTGGACACGCATTGCCACGTGCTCGACCCGGTGCGCTTCCCCTACGGCGAGGACTCCGTTTACCGGCCGTCCGGCCAGGAAGTCGGCACGTCCGCG